>JAKSCW010000310.1 GCA_022360375.1 Balneolales bacterium | reverse complement strand
TTGTATTTCCTGTTCCCAAAATTCATGTGAATGAATACAAAAGTGTGGCTGAAAAAGTAGCCGAAATCTGGAAGGAATATGGTGCCCTTGACTACTTCGAGTATATCGGGGAAGACTTGAAACTGGAAGGCACACGCTCTTTCATTGAAGCAGTGGATGTGAAAGAAGATGAAGTAGTTGTATTTGGGTGGGTTCTGTTTCCTTCTAAAGAAATCCGTGAACGGGCGAATAAACAAGTTCCCAACGACCCGAGAATGATAGAATTGGTTACCCCATTAACCGAATCTCCAAAACTAATTTTTGATGCCAGCCGGATGGTTTATGGAGGATTCCAACCGTTGGTTGAATCAAACAGAAGTGAAGCAGGATAAATTACCCCAGGCAAAATGAACATTGCCTTTCTGTTTAAAAGCTGATTTATTGATGATATCCTTAGAATTTACAGGGGTATAATGAATAACACATAAAGATAAAAGAGTGGGTAAAAAGACAACAAGAAGAGAATTTGTAAAGCTGTGTTAACTTTCAATTCCAGCACTTGCCTTGCCTACACCCATAACTCTATTTGTAAAATACAATCCAATGGACAAGAAAGAATTTGAAGTAATTGTCATAGGCGGAAGCTACGCAGGACTTTCAACAGCAATGACTTTAGGTCGCTCACTTCGTGAAACCTTGGTAATAGATGCAGGAAGACCGTGTAATAGACAAACACCGCATTCACATAATTTTCTAACCCAAGACGGAAGTACACCAAAAGAAATTTCTGAAATTGCGAAAAGTCAAGTATCAAAATACGGCAGTATCAAATTCTATGATGGACTTGCAATTAGCGGAAAACAAAGCAATGATGGATTTGAGGTAACTACTGAAAAAGGGGACGTTTTCACATCTAAAAAATTAGTTCTGGCAACAGGAATTAAAGACCTAATACCAGATATAAAAGGCTTTTCGGAATGTTGGGGAATTTCAGTTGTACATTGTCCTTACTGCCACGGTTATGAAATAAGAAACCAAAAAACTGCAATTATTTCGAATGGAGACAGAGCTTCGCACCTTACTTCTTTGGTATACAATCTAACAAAAGATGTTACGATCCTGACTTCGGGAACTAAAGACTTTGAAGAAAGCGACTTAAAAGTTTTTAAAGAGAAAAATATTCAAATCATAGAAAAGGAAATTTCATCAATTGAACATCAAAATGGACAATTAGAAAAAATTGTATTCAAAGACGGTAGTTCAAAAAGCTTTGATTGTGCTTATGGACCCGTTCCATTTGAACAACACTCTACGATTGCAAAAGACTTAGGCTGTGAAATGGACGAAGATGGCTACATAGTCGTAGATAGTATGCAAAAAACTACAGCAGAAGGAGTTTTTGCCTGCGGAGACAACAGTACTTTTATCCGTTCTGTAGCCAATGCTGTCAATGACGGAAATACAGTAGGAGCTATGATTAACGGAGAGCTCAGCAGAATTAACTTTTACGGCTAAAAAGAATAAAAAACACTTCTCACAACAACGTATATGAGCAATAGCAGTTTGAGTGAAAACTTGAACCGTTTTTGATTTAATTAAAGTATGTTTAAACTGAAAAGTTGCTGCTTAAAAATGCGCTACTGCTCATAGCCAAACCGTTAATTGCTTGTAACCCTCCCCACTTCAAAAACCTCTTCTCCCAGTTCATCCGCTTTAGCTTTTAAAGTCTCCTCCCCCACATAAAACTATGTGAGGGAGGAGCGGTTTTTTCTATTTCTGAATCTTTTTACACCGTCCTTCAAGGGAGAAATTTATCTGGGGTAAAATGAGCATTGCCTTTCTTTCTAAAAGCTCATTTATTCTTCATATCCTTAGAATTTACAGGGATATAATGAACAACATCTAAACATGTAATTGGAATATGATGAATTCTTTGCGTCATATGCTGATGTTGGCTATCATTTAAGAAATAGCTGGGATAAATAATAACTAATTAATAAAAGTAAGAATGGTAAAAAATAATTGGAATTACTTCGCTATCGGGCTTGGAATTACTTCTATCGTAATTGGATTGCTTCGAGTTTTTCTTTGGGAAATTAAATTTATGGATAGTGTTGAATTATTTATAATTGGATTAGGGTTAGTTGCTGTTTCTCTGGCAAATAAGAATACAAAAAATAATAGCTGAATTTCCCTTAAAAATTATGATCGACCTGTAAGGCACGCATTACACCTTAAATCTTTTAGTTCATCTGGACTGAATGGCGAAAATGAAAGAAGCTAAATTTGAATAATTAACGAATAGCCATACCGTTGAAGATGAATATTCCTAATTCTTAATAACCCTTCCCACTTCAAAAACCTCTTCTCCCAGTTCATTCGCTTTAGCTTTTACCGCTTCCACTACGCTTCGGGAAACCACCGTTACCAGGCCAATCCCTAAGTTAAACGTAGCCTGCATATCTTCTTCGGGGACATTCCCAATTTCCTGGATCAGGTTGTAAACCGGTGGTCGCTGCCAGCTATTCCAATCAATATCTAAAGCTAATCCTTCAGGAAGAATTCGTTTGGTATTGCCCACCATTCCTCCCCCTGTGATGTGAGAAAAGCCATTTACTCCTTCCATTCCTTTTAAGGCAGAAATAATGAGTAAATAGGATCGGTGCACCTGCAGCAATTCTTCGGCAACTGTACTTCCCAGTTCTTCCACAT
>JAKSCW010000153.1 GCA_022360375.1 Balneolales bacterium | reverse complement strand
TTCAAACCAATTTTTTGTTTTTCGGAGGGGGAATTTTATTCCTTGTAGCATTATTAAACTTTTTGGAGCACACTAACCTGGCACCCAGCCCGGATGAAGGTGAAAACTTCCTGATTACTGTTTTTTTCCCAATTTTCATCTTTGCAATCTATTCAGCAGTGGTAAAAGAGGAATTCAAAAACAAAAAGGAAATTGAAAATAAAACCCTGCGCACCAACAATTTATTAAACGGTATGTTCGAGGCAATTCCCATATTACTTATTCTATGGGATAGACATACTCAACAACTCACAATTAATAAAGAAGTAGAGAAACGGCTGGGTTGGGAAGAAGAAGAATTAAAAGAAATTGATCTCTTCAACACCTTGCTCGCAAATTCCGGAGATTTAGAACGGGCACGTAAAGCTGCCCGAAATTTTGAAGGCATCTGGAATGAATACCCCATTAAAACGAAAACAGGTGAGATAAGAACTCAACGCTGGACCAGGCTGGCGCTTGATGAAAACATTAGTATTGGCATTGGAATAGATATAACCGAACAAAAAAAGATTAACCTGTCCCTTCAAAAAGAACGTCGCCGTTTTGAGCTAATATCAAAATCTGCAAACGACGTTTTGTATGAATGGGACCTGGAAACAGATACCGTATGGTGGAGCCAGGGATGGATTACCAGTTTTGGTTTTAAAGAGGTGGAAGTGGGTGATAGTTTTAAATGGTTGAGGACGGTTATTCACCCTGAGGATTTTGAAGACCTGGACCGTCATTATGATTCCATTAAAGATTCGAATTTGAATTCGTGGTACCATACCTATCGAATTATTGGCTCTGATGGTGATATCATACATGTAAAAGATACGGGTTACTTTATCAGAAATGATGACGGAAAAGCCATTGAGCTTGTTGGTGCCCTTGAAAATGTGACCGAGGAAAAACATGCAAAACAACTCCTTCAGCAATCTAAGGAGAGATACGAAACCTTCTTCAAAAAGAATCCAATGCCCCTTATTATTTTTGATGAAGATTCATTAAGTATAATTGAAGCAAATGATGCTTTGCTGCAACTTTATGAGTATTCCCAGGAAGAGCTTCAGAAACTTACGGTTTATGACCTGTATGAAGCAGAGCACTGGGATAAATTCCAGTGGCTGGCAAATAAGTATCGTGGAATACCTTCTCCAGGAACTGAGTTCAAAGTCAGGACTAAATCCAATAAAGTTCTGAATCTGGAAATCACCACTACCCCTATCAATTATCTAAACAAAGAATTTCGATTAGCCGCAGTTAAGGATATAACTAAGCAACGAGAAGCAGAAGCAAAAGCCTTTTCTTCTTTTGTAGAAGGGGAAAATAAAGAACGAAGCAGACTGGCCAGGGAAATTCATGATGGAATCATCCAATATCTGGCAGCTTCAAAAATGAACCTCACTGCCCTGAAATATAAACTTGATGACTTCACCGACGATGAAAAAGAGTTGTTTGAAAATGGTGTTGCTTATTTAAAACAAGCGATGAATGAGACAAGAGACATTTCACACAATCTTATGCCCCCAATTCTTGAAGATTACGGGCTTGCTCTTGCAGTGAAAACACTAGTCGAAGATTTTGAAAAAGGGTCTAAAATTGAATGCAATTATTTTCAGAACATAGAAGACATTTCAATGCCTAAAGAGATCCGGATTAATGTATACCGAATTACTCAGGAGTGTTTAAACAACATTTTGAAACATTCTGAAGCTACTTCTGTCTCCATTCAATTAATACACGATAATTCCGAGTTTTTTTTAACCGTTGAGGATAATGGAATAGGATTTGATACCGATTCTGACGATTATATCTCCGGATTGGGGTTATCCGGAATACGATCGAGGGTACTTTCCATGGGTGGTTATTTAGATATTGATTCCAAAATTAATCAGGGCTCTGTTTTCACTATCCGGTTACCCTTAACTACTGCTAATAAGGAAGTGTCATGAATCCGGTACATCTATTAATTGCAGACGACCATAAAATTGTACGTGATGGTATTCGTCATCTTCTGAAAGGACAAGAGAACTTAACTATTGTTGGTGAGGCTGAAAACGGTGAGGAAGCACTCAGGAAAATTGAAACGGAAGAAATCGACCTTACTATCATGGATATAAATATGCCTGTGATGGACGGAATTGAAGCGACCAGAATAATAAAGAAAGAGTTTCCTGCCGTTAAGGTGCTGGCACTTACCATGGTGGACGAAAACCAATACATCAGAAAAATGATCGAGGCTGGTGCATCAGGGTATGTTCTAAAAAGCTGCAGCAAGGAAGACCTGATTGAAGCTATCGAAAAAGTAGTACGTGGTCATCACTACTTTAGTAGAGACGTAACCGAAACCATTCTAAGTGATATGGTTAATCCAAGCCTGGATACCCATACAAAGAAAAATGAGATTCAAATAACTAACCGGGAGATGGATGTTCTTCGTTTAATTGTAAATGAATACACTAACCAGGAGATTGCGGAAGAACTTTTTGTAAGCATACGAACTGTAGATGCGCACAGAAGAAATCTACTCCAAAAAATCGGGGCAAAAAATACAGCCGGCTTAGTCAAATATGCTCTTGAAAAACAACTTTTTTGACCCAGTTTTTTCAAGTATTTAGAAGCTGGAAGCGCTTGCATAAATTATTGTTTTTTAATAAAAATTAACCTCGGCTAGGCATTTTCACCTATTTTCTTTTTTAGGCTTTTCACGTCAACTCTGCGAAAGCATTTCTCTCTAGTTTTTGCGTAATAAAATTGGCAGAGTATGACGCAAGAATTTTACAGTACAATTGAAATAGATCTCCTTACTCAGCAAGTATTAAATACAATTCCTGAGGAAGTTGCCTTGCTAAATAACCGGGGAGAAGTAGTTGCACATAACCTGAACTGGCAACGCAGTAAAGACAGAACAGGAGCGAACTGGGTTTTTCCCGGCCTGGGAAAAAACATATTGAGAGAACTTCAAATACCTTTAAGTACCCAAAACGCAGATGCACTTCGGCTAATAATTTCGATAAAATCCATCCTTAACAAAGAACAGAGCTCATCGATAGCCAATGTTAAGATACATACTGGTGAAAACGAAAAATGGCTGCAGGCTATGGTTTCGTCTCTGATAACTGATGAGTTATATATTCTCAAATATCGCGATATCTCAAAGGAAGTAAGTAAGAGCAGCCTAAACAAGAGCCAATATTCTTCTTTAAAACAATTACTTGATAGTGAATACCGGGGAGAGATAACTACCGATTTGAGTCACTCGATCCTTACGCTGGACGGCAATGCAAGAGAAATACTTCAGGTTAGTAACCGTGAGCCTGGAGAATACGTGCTTTCCACGTTTATTCCATCGCTAAAAAATAGGACACTGGAAGAGGTGTATGTTTCAAAATCTGAGATATTCACCCTGGATGGAGAAAAAATAAATGCAAAAATTCTTGCTGCAAAATTCTTTGAACCTGAATATGGTCAGTTCATAATCAGATGTACTTTTGAGGGTTTAGATCAACGAGAGTTCACCAACTATAGGATAAAACGTCATCTGAAGTATTTTCACCAGTTATTTAAGAGTACCCCGAACGGAATTTCGATTATAGATAAAAAGGGACAGATACTGGATGTAAATGCCAGTTTTGAACAAATGTTTGGCTACAACAAAAGCGAGTTAATTGACAAGGATTATATTCAAACAACCGTATCCGAAGAATTCCAATCTACTGAGCAGGCTCATCTTTCTAAGGTATTTAAGGGAAGTGAGGTTCACGTTCAAACATTCCGAAGAAAGAAAAATGGGGTGAATATCCCGGTTTTAATGTCCCTTATGCCCCTTGAGATTAAAGGCAAAATTAAAGAAGCATTCTGCCTGTTTGTAGATCTTTCTGATCAGGTACGCTCCCAGGCCATTATAGAACAACAACTAAAAGAAAAGGAAGTATTAATCCAGGAAATTCATCACAGGGTAAAAAACAATCTTGCTGTTATCTCAGGTTTGATTAGCCTTGAAGGATACTACACGGGTAACCCCGAAGTACGAGAGCACTTAGAAACGACAGAATCGAGAATTCATTCAATCGCGAAAATTCATGAACTTTTGTACAAGCATGATAATTTCTCAAGTATCAACTTTGTAGAATACCTGCACGAATTATCAACCGCTTTTTCTGATGAAAAAAGCAAACAACTCACTATTTCTTCTCTTGATAAAATCATAATTGATGTAAATCAGGCAATTCCATTTGGAATGTTACTGAATGAAATCCTGAGCATTACCTATCATCGTTTTCACGGAATAAATGGGGATAAACTAACGCTTGATTATAAAATCACTGAAGATGAACGATATTATTCAGTAACTATTGAAGATTTAACTAACTCGGGAGTTCTCAATTTTATTGAAGGCAAAAGTCAGGATTTAGCTACAGAATTGGTTATGGTTTTACTTCATCAGCTAGATGCTGATTACAGGCTTGTTTCCCACCAGCGAAGCTTTTTAAGTATCAGGTTCCCAAAAGTCCAATACTCACGAATGAATGGTGTTCAAAAAAATGGATTCACCTAATTGGGCAGCGTAGCCAGTTTCACTTCGATCTTTGATAGTTGCTTTTGCAAGAACCTGGTATTCCGCTCATTACTTGTTTGATCTACCGCTACTTTGTAGTAGGATTTAGCTAATTCAAGTTCATCATTTTCTGAGTACAGTTGCGCAAAAGCAGCTGAAAGCAAATATCTTTTCCCCGCAGGACATTCGTCTTCAATTTGCTTTAGATATTTAATACCTGCTTCCACTCCTTCATACTTGCCTTTTGCTATCGTGTAATTTAAACGTATGGTAAAGCTGTCCTCCATGTTAAGAAGCTGCTCATAACAGTATACAATACTCTTCCAATCCGTTTCTTTATACGTGGGCGCAGAGCAATGAACCGCAGCAATTGATGATTCAAGATGAAACCTGCTCAATTCGGTGCTTATTCGAGACTTCTTCAAGCAATGAAAGCCGGCATTCAATAATTGTTTGTCCCATTTAGAACGATCCTGCATTTCTATCCCGATCATTTCATCCAGTTCATTGGTTCTGGCCGGGAACCTTGCTAAGGAAAAATACATCAATGCCATAAGAGCATATACTCTGCCTTCATCAATTCCTTTGAAGTTCAATAAAAGAGAAGCTAACCGGATAGCTTCATAGCAAAGGTCTTCATCGTAAACTGTATTCCTCGTACTTGTCCGGTACCCCTCGTTAAAGATGAGATAAATCACCATAAGTACGATAGGATATCTTTGCTCTACTTCATAAGTAAAAGGAATCCTCAATTCTTCATTTTCAAGATTCTTTCGCGCCCTGTAAATCCCTTTTTTTACTGCCTGCTCATTCATTAATAGTGCATTCGCGATCTCCCGGTCGTTAAATCCGGAAAGAATCCGGAGGGTAAGCATAACCTGTGATTTTGATTTTAACTTTG
>JAKSCW010000124.1 GCA_022360375.1 Balneolales bacterium | reverse complement strand
TAAACCGGCAAATCCAGTTTTAATTCTGTTGAAAAGTACCCTGCTACCTCTACCGGCTTAACTAATGCCAGTCCTTCTCTTGCACCAATCCAGATAAAACCATTTTCGTCTTGATGAAGTGAGTTAATATTAGCTATTCCAATGTTTTCTAACCCATAATGGACAATTGCATCATTGGTATGTAAATGTATTCCGTTCTCTTTTGTAATGATCCAACGCATCCCTTGTCTGTCCAGATAAAATGAAACAGGGGCTGAAGCCTGGTCGCCGTCAGGAATGGATGCTTTTAAAAAAAACTCTCCTGTATAAACAAACAGGCCTTCTTTTTCAGTTAATATTGTTGCTTGTTCTCCGTGTCTTGTACTGATATCCAAAACCTTGCCAAATAAATATTCATCTGACGACTGAATGGTGTACGTAGAATCACCCATCACTACGATTCCATCACTGCTGGCAAGCCAAATTGAGCCGTCTTGCATTCGTACCGCTTCGTAATAATCCCTGTCGTCCTTTTGATTTTGCCACGCTATCGCCTCCCGATCCAAATTATAATAAGCAATGCCATCGTTGGATAAGATCATAAGGTCGTTTCCAAATTGTTTTACACTCCACACCGTGTCGCTTCTCAAACCATCCGAAACACCCAGCCTTGTAACTTCCTCCCCTTCTATTCTATACAAACCATCTCCAAGGGTTGAAATCCATAAATCCTGATTTGAATCCTGAAAAATGTCGTTTGCTACAGATCTAAGGATTTGCAACCCACTTAATGGATAAAAAAAGAACCCATTTTGATACTGAGCGATTCCGCCAGAGGCATCCCCTACCCAAATATTCCTTTCATCATCCTCAAATATGGTAGTTATTGAATTGCTTGCCAACCCATTTGCAGTGGTATACTGGCTGGTATTAGATCCATCAAATCTTAACAAACCCTCCCCATTTGTCCCAATCCATATAAAACCATCCGCAGTTTGGTAAATGGTTGTTATGTCATTGGTAGGCAAAGCATTTTCTTCTGACAAAACCCTTAAACCAGCAAACTGGGCCGATAATATATCCGGCAAGAAAAAAAGACTAAACGCAATTAGTGTTGATAAATACCTTGGTACAACTTGGAACGACATGGTTTATACTAATTTACCTTGTAATCCTGCAACCTATTTTGGTAGTCGACATAAACAGTTCCATCCTCTGGGATATACCCTACCTCTGAAACTATTTCTGATACGTGAAGCATATAATACTCAAGAAAATTTATGAGTTCCTGATTTTGTAATGCCTCTTCAGAAACATAGAGGAATAAACTTCTTGAAAAAGGACTATAGGTATTGTTCAGTACAGACAATTCAGAAGGTGAAATCGGACCATCTCCATTCTCTTCAATTTCATCGTCAATAGGTATAAGTTTTAAAGAGAAAAGCTCACTTTTGTAATAGGCCAATCCAAAAAATCCAAGTCCATTTTCATCCTCAGCAATAGCTCTGCCCAGATAACTATCATCTTCACTCGACACGTAATCTCCCCGGGGGGGAACTTCCTCACCAAACAGTGTTTCAAAAAAGAAATCATAGGTTCCGGATGTTGATGTAGGCCCAAACAATGAAACATTTTTCCGGGGCCAGTCTCTCCTGATATCACTCCATTGTGCAACCTTATCTTCTGCAGACAGCATCCAAAGGTTCTTTAACTCTGAAAGTGTAAAATAGTCTACCCAGTTGTTCCCGGAATTTACAACAATCGCAATACCATCTTTGGCGATAGGAATCTCAACAAAAGAAACCTGGTTGCTTTTGCATAACTCTTGTTCCTTTTGCTTTATAGGTCTGGAAGAATTGGCAATATGAATTTTTCCATTACACAGTTGCTCTATTCCTGATGAAGATCCGGAGTAAGACAATGAATAGTCATTAATATCATTTTCTATGCCGTAGTCAAGCAGAATGGCGTTGGTTATCGGGTAAACAGTGCTTGAACCATCAATAAATATTTCTTTGGAATTATCTCCAGGACTGCAAGAAAAAGAACAAAAAATGACTGGTAAAATAAGAAAAAACAGTCTCTTCATTTAACAGCTTGAATTCAGTAAACTCTAATATAGCTTTTTAAACTTTAACAGAATGTTATTGATGTTAATACCATCTTTCTGAAAAAATTCATGAAACATCGTTTAGTCTTTTTCGCCATTCTTCTTATTGTCGCCTCCTGTGAATCAGGTAATCAATATCCCCCTGACCTTGGAGAATTAGCTACTACTTTTGATTTTTTGGAAGTTCCTTCTGGTTTTGAAGTCCAGGTCTATTCAGATCAGGTACCAGGTGCCCGCCAAATGGCTATTTCCCCCTCCGGTACTATTTTTGTTGGAACAAGGAGATCCGGAGAAAACGGACGCGTGTATGCAGTTGTTGATCGGAATAAAGATTTTAAAGCCGATACCGTATACACAATTACCTCCGGCCTAAGAATGCCAAATGGAGTAGCGTTTAAAGATGGTAGCCTATATGTGTCTGAAGTTAGCAAAATCTGGCGTTTTGATAACATTGAAGAAAATCTATCGAATCCACCAGAACCTGTATTAATTATCGACGATTACCCTACCGAATCGAGCCATGGCTGGAAATACATCGCTTTTGGTCCGGATGGCAAATTGTACATTCCGGTAGGGGCACCCTGTAATGTTTGTAACCATGAAGATGATAATCCTATTTTTTCTACCATCACCAGAATAAACCCGGATGGTTCAGGAAAAGAAATTATTGCTCGCGGAGTACGAAATACCGTTGGCTTTGACTGGCACCCGGAAACAGGTAATCTTTGGTTCACGGATAACGGCCGCGATTGGATGGGGGATGACATCCCACCTTGCGAGCTAAACGAAATTGCAGAAGAAAATGCGCATTTTGGATTTCCATTCCTTCATGGAAATGATATTTGGGACCCCGAGTTTGGTCAAACAGAAGAAGCTCAATCCCGGGAGTATACCCTGCCTGTTCAGGAACTTGGACCTCATGTAGCTCCGTTAGGTCTTCTTTTTTACACTGGCACTATGTTCCCTGAAATGTATAGAAACCAGGCTCTCATTGCTGAACACGGGAGTTGGAATAGGTCAGAAAAAATCGGATATCAGATTTCAATAGTTACCTTTGATGATAATGGAGAAGCAACATCTTATCAGCCTTTTATTAAAGGATGGCTACAGGGAGAAGAAGATGTTAGAGGCAGACCTGTTGCCTTTCTCCAACTAGAGGATGGTTCAGTCCTGATTTCAGACGATCAAACCGGAGTTATCTACAGAGTCACATATTCCCAATAGGCATCAGTTATCTTTTTATGACATTCTCCGATAACGAATTGCCTATATTTGAACAAAAAATGGAGTATGAAGAAAATCGTATTAATTCCTGGTGATGGAATTGGAGTCGAAATAACTGAGTCTGTCAAAACTATTCTAAAAAAAGCGGAAGCACCCATTGAATGGATTGAGAAAACTGCAGGACTCACTGCCTACCAAAAAACCGGCAATCCTTTACCGGAAGATACTATCCAGGCAATTGAAAAGCATCGTGTTGCACTAAAAGGTCCGCTTACTACTCCCGTTGGAACTGGCTTCCGATCGGTGAATGTGGGTTTAAGACAACAATTCAGGCTTTATAGTAATATTCGTCCGGCCATCACATTACCCAATATTGATAGCCCTTTTAAGGGGGTTGATATGGTAATTTTTCGCGAAAATACTCAGGGTCTTTACATTGGCAAGGAACAATGGGTGAACGAAGAACAGAAAGATCACGCTGAAAGCATTGCTGTTGTAACCGAAGAAGCGAGTCGCAAAATTATTACCGCCGCTTTTGAATACGCTCGAAACCAAAATCGTAAAAAAGTCACCCTGGTACATAAAGCTAATATACTTAAGTTTACTACCGGGTTATTCCTTGAAGTAGGCCGAAAGGTAGCTACTGACTACGAAGAAATTGAGTTCGAAGACTTAATAGTTGACAACATGGCCATGCAAATGGTGATGCGCCCAAAACGATTTGATGTAGTAGTGACCACAAATTTATTTGGAGATATACTTTCTGATTTAGCTTCAGGATTAGTGGGAGGCCTTGGGGTAACCGGTGCAGCCAATATAGGTGATAACGCTGCTATGTTTGAAGCAGTTCATGGCTCAGCCCCAGACATAGCCGGTCAGAATAAAGCAAATCCTTTGGCTCTTCTTTTCTCTTCATTAATGATGCTGGAACACATCGGTGAAAAACAGACGGCAGAAACTATCCGAAGGGCGATATACCAAACATTAGTTGAGCGTAAAGTTTATTGTACCCCGGATATTGGGGGTGAGGGAACTACTTCTACCTTTACCCAGGCAATTTGCGACAATATTTAATCGAAATGAGGCAGACACCACTCTGCCTCATCTCCTCCCTTGTTATCCAAAAAATCTCATTAGCACAGAACTAATTATTGAAACGATAAAGCTGAAAGCAAACGCCCATCCAAAGTTTTTGATTTTAAAGCCATCAACAAACTTGTCAACCAGCATTACCAGTAATGTATTTATCACAAGAACAAATAACCCAAAAGTGATAGCAATGAATGGGATACTTAAAACAACGAGAATTGGCTTTACAAGAACATTTGCAATTGAAAGACCAGCAGCTACCCAAATGGCACTCCAAAAATTCTTTATTTCAACGCCGCTTAAAACTTTTGCAGTTATAAAAACTGAGACACTATTTATTAACCAGGCCCAAAACATATACTTCAAATTTTTATTAACGGATGCAAGCCCTTACGTGGGTTTCCGCAAATTGTTTACCTTTTCCTAAAAAAATGACAGATATCTTTCTTCCTTTTGCAGAGCTTTCTCCAAAACAACTAATGGATGTCTATTCTTTACGCCAGCGGGTGTTTGTGATCGAGCAAGCTTGTTTTTATGAAGACATTGATGGTTCCGACCCGATTGCGAGGCATCTTCTGATATATGATGAAGATATTCTTTGTGCTTACCTTAGATTTTTTGAGCCTGGTGTGAAATTTCAGGAAGCTTGTTTGGGTAGAATAGTTGTTGATCGGGAGTACCGTGGTAAAAATACAGGAAGAAATTTAATTGAATCAGGTATTAGGCACTCGAAAAAGCATTTTCCTGGTTCTCCCATACGAATTGAGGCACAAGCTGCTCTAATAGAATACTATAATAAATTTGGTTTCGAAGAAGAGGGGAGTATTTACTTAGTAGACGATATTAGCCACATACAAATGGTTTTAGCTTAGAGAAATTCTGCTCTCTTTTCTTCTAACAGGGGAAGTACTTCTATTACTTGTGCAGAAAACTGATTCACCAATTCCGGGATCACCTCTATATTTTCACCATTTTTTATATTAAGCTCAATAGTTCTGACTATTTCAAAAACCTCAGTTAAACCTATATACTGCAAAGTGGGTTTAACTTTATGTGCTTCTGCCCTCAATTCCTCAAGTTTATTATCAGCCAGAAAGCTTTCCATATTTTTTGAATGGCCAGGAATATCACGGATGAACAGATTAAGCATCTCAAGTACCATCTCACTATCCCCCCCAGTAATTTCCTCTAAGTATGAAAGATTTAGAACCACTGCAGAACGTTAATAAGTTATTTAAAAGAATTCATTTAAGGTACGTAATTTTCCATTAATGGCTTAACGTAATTCAATAATTTCAACCTTCAAAAAAGTTGATTTCCCTAATGAATAGTATTTTTTATGATTTTTATCCTGTAAAAATTACAATACTAACCAATACAAATACTACAATTTTAAAAACAATAGATTTCCAGTTTTTCATTCGGGTTCATAAATCGCATGGAGATAACAGGTAACAAATGCGATAAAACACATTTTT
>JAKSCW010000396.1 GCA_022360375.1 Balneolales bacterium | reverse complement strand
ATCGGTTTCTTATGGTTTGAGCTCGGCATCTCTAGGCTCCCTTTCTAGGCTCATGTTCATTTTAATCTTGTTTGCTATGTATAGTCGTTATGTGTTTCTCAGGTACGTCCGTACTCGTTGGGTTAGTGGGTGGTTGTATGTTATGGTGCATCCACGGTGTTCATTCCGTTTGCTGTTTAAATGGCACGCGGCGGTAGGTATGATTATCGTATCTACTTCCTCCGGTATCAGGTTGGTATGGCTAGGCTCCCTTTTTAGGGAGCTTTTTTTGGTCGTTCATATCAGAGTTCTTGAATCATTTTCTCGAAAGCATATTGATCTCTGAACTCATGGATAGTATACTTGTTCAAATTAATGCCATACTCAGGGTGCTTAATGGCAGAATCAGTGAAAAGCCGGTTCGGTGCTTTCCAAACCGTTGATGGGAATAGGTACTTTTGTGGTTTAAGGCCGTCCGAGAATATGACTATTCCAATCCAAAGATCATCTCTTAACCCTTGTTCCAGATCACCTTTTCTTACGAAAGCGTAGTTGGTTTTCGCAAAGTTGATCTGTCGGCAAAGAATGTCGAACTCTGGTTTTTCTTCGGAAGCTTTTGGAGAAGTGGACTCCCCTACTCTATTGTGTATCCTGAAATTAGCTCCTTTGTGATTTAAATAACTCTGTATAACGTTATGGTTTTCAGAGAGTAGAAAGGCCGATTTCATTATGGTCTCTGCTAGTTGGTCTAGCTTGGAAAGTGGGCGGAGTTGGGACCAATTATAGATTTTATCGGAGGTGTTTTTTGATTCCAATTGAACTATTTAGTTGGAACTAGCAATTCTCTCACATCTACATCTAAAGCACGAGCTATTTTTCTGAGAACTTCAATACTTGGCTGAGCATTATTATTGCAATAGTTTGTTACGACAACATAACTTTTTCCAATTTGATCGGCTAACCATGTCTGGGTTCTGCCTTGTTCTTTTAAGACTTCTTTAATTCGATTGAAGCTTTCATTTCCGCTCATGTGTGATGCGCTGATGAGTTAAAGCAGGACATTAATACCTTATTAATCAATACAAAAATATTATATATTCCAATGCTTTGAAATATTAAAATATAATATATATTTGTATTGCAATTTAATATAAATATAGAATTATGCCGTATCCCAAATATACCAAAGCAGATTTAGAAGAGTTAGTGTCTCACCAATTAGAAAATCTTAATGCTATGCATGATTTATTAAATATCATGAAAGTTCAAAATGATCTTCTTGAAAATGCTAACAAGAAGTTGAAGAATGAAATTTCTGATTTTAAACGGAAGCAGGTGAAGTATCCGACTGGTGGGAAAAGGAAGAGGTGGTTTATGCCTTAAGACTTTCAACAATTGCCCAATTACTTTACTTTTAATCTGTCCAGTTTTTTGGAAGGAGGTCAATTAAGTAGCGCTCAGACCAACGCACGATTCCATCCGCAGGCCAGCGCTCAGTAGATTCTACTTAACATAATATGAGACAAATTAACTTAGCCCAAATGTCAACACAGATAAACAGCCCTTTTTATCTTTCAAAGATTCTATTCCAGGCAACAAGCCATTTGATCTACACTTCTCCAGAAACTTTCTTTTCAGAATCATCTCCGCATCGCAATCATTACGAGTTGTAGCACGGATTACTTTATGATAGTATTCATCTGCCTTTTGTATATCGGAAAGCACCTTTGCATTCTCAAAGTGATCATAAACATCAGCGAACCATTCTTTCCCTCCATGCTTTGCACATAAAATTGCAAGGTATCTCTCCTCTATTCCAAAGACTCTTTTCCAGGATTCAATTTGTTCATCATGACCATTTGATTCCAGTTTAATATCAATATCATCTGGCTCTAGATTATCTATGTCTGATGATTTCAAATCGATCTCGATATCAATTTGTGGGTGGTTGTTAGAATATGGGTAGAATGCAAGTTGTCGATATTCCTCTTTCTTCAAAGGGTCAATCTTTTTGTAATCTTCGTATATGGGATCTTCGGTCAGCTTATACGTTGAGTTGCATTCATGGCACATTGGCACCAGGTTTTTGAAGTTCAGAGCATTGAACGGATACAACCCTTTCGGTAAATAATGATCATATGCCTCTCTGTATGAATGATTGTTTCCCTTAATTGGAAGGATACCACAAAATGGACAAATTTCATCGTCATTAATCTCCATAAAATCCTCATAATGAGATGGAAGTAGTTTCTTGGTTAATTGACCAAAGGCATCCAAATTAAATGGACTCTCAGAACCATAAAGCTTCTTATAGAAGTTGCTTAGCAATTTTTCTAGCTCTGGATATTTACCCTTAATGTCAGCATAACTAATCGGAAGTTTAGTCTTATCTGAACACAATGACTCTATGTTATTATTTGCTACATAATACTCTCTTAGTTCTTCTTTGAATACATCATCATCAATCGAGGAAAATTCGTCATAAATTCTCTCAATTGATGAGTTGAAAAAATAAGCGGACTTTCCCTTTTCGTTCTTCTTAGCACTTGATGGATCATAATCAATATTCCCAAAATCAATGTATATCTGTTTTAAATAAGGATTTCCATCAAGTTTATCCGCTTCAAACTCACCTACAGCTGTCAACCAAACCTCATTGAACAGAAAGTCCAAATACTCCTGCAGCTTTTCAATATCATGCTCTATATATTGGTAGGTGAATAGCACTATTTCTTTTCCATTTTGTCTAGAATTTCATTGATGAAAAGAACCTTTTCAACTGAGTCCCCTATTTCGTTTTTCACCCTTTTGAGAAAAGCCTCCTTATTTTCGGCTGTTTCAAACTCTTCCCGCAGTCCCTGTATTTTGCTAGTTGCGTAAGCTCCAATCGTGTCTGGCTTTTTGTACACCTTAATGGTGATTTTATTCACTGAGGACCCAAGTGTTTGAAAATCAGGAAATTTATTCGAGACTATTTTGGTTCCTTCATCTTTTTCAAAAATGTGAACGTACTTCGAATCACTATCCGAAACAAGATATGGAGAATGGGTAGTGATAAGCAATTCTCGCATCACATTGGGTTTAGTTTCAGAAAAACAGTGACGGATATTCGAAATGAATTTGGACTTCCAATCGGGATTAAAGTGAGTTTCAGGCTCATCCAGCAGGAAAAGGGCATTTTCATTTTTAAATAATAAACACAACCCTAAGGAATGAAGAAATTGATGCTCACCATCAGAGAGTTCTTTAGTGAAAAGTGGTTTATTTAATCCCTTTTTCTTTATCCAAAGATTTTTAAACCTTAGTATTCGATCATCCTCAAGTGGATTGGGATAAATATCCCGATTGATAAAAATGTTCTTAGACTCATAGACACGTTTTTTGTCGTTTTCTGATACGACATATGCGTTCAGCTCAAGCAACAACTGAAATAGTTGAAACAGTTGAAGAGTGTTTTCGGAAAAGTGAAACCTAAAAGCTTCTTTTGTTGCAGGAGTGACCTTGTAATCCAAAATCAAGTACTCCCTCCCCTCCTCTTCATTTTCTTGCTCTAAATACCGATACTCAAGGCATGTTGCACATTTCTTCAAAATGTCAATACTCTTGTCAAGATTGGAGGTTAGTTCAGTAAGATGGAGCTTCTTATCATAAAGATCATCGACAGTGATATCTTTATCTCTTAAGATGTCCTCATGCAATTCTAGATACTTATCCTTACAAATGATGAGGCGGAATTCATCCACATCCTCTATTTCAATAACCTCAAATAACGGATCCAAAGAATTGTCGTTGGATTGGGGATCATGCAAAAGTATATTTGCGAGCAAAATAGCTTGACTAAACTCATTATCTAGGTAGACTAGCCGTCCTTCCGGACATGGTGGATATCCATATGGTTCCTCTTTTTTGAGCTTATCTGCATATTCATCAAAATGTATAAATCGAGTTTTAAAAAATGGAAGACTGAGCAATTCGTTCTCTCCAGAAGAATACCCCAACACATAATCAGGAAGGAGTTTTTGAATTTCCTTTTTTT
>JAKSCW010000180.1 GCA_022360375.1 Balneolales bacterium | reverse complement strand
GATGCAGAAGGGTGGACACCTTCTAAATTATTGGTAGAAGAATTTATGACCACCGATTTATTTACCGCCCGCAAAGATGATTTGATGGAATTTGTATCCAATCTCATGGATTGGAGAAGCATTAAATATGTGCCCATCGAAGATGACCAAAAGCATTTGGTTGGTTTGGTTTCCATGCGAATGGTGATGCGGGAGTATTCCAAAATTGTGAATGATCACGATTCCAAATCAGGGCAGCTAAGTGATTTCATGATTAATAATCCAATTACTATTTACCCGGAGGCGTCAATTATGGAGGCTATGGATATCATGCGGGAACATAAAATCGGGTGTCTTCCGGTAGTGAAGAATAGTCGATTAGTTGGTATCATTACGGAAGAAAACTTTATGGATATAACACGGCGACTATTGATAGCGTTAGCCGGAGATAAACGAGATTAATTAATGCAGCAGGCTATTCAGAACGAAGAACAGGAGTATAATCCCATCATTTCAGAACATTTGGTTGGAGAAATTCAAGGAACTCAACCAGGGCCCACAGTAATTGCTGTGGCCGGAATTCATGGTAATGAACCAACCGGGGTGCGAGCCGTTGTAGAGGTTTTGGAATTACTGAAACCCATTAAAGAACATATTCATGGTCGATTCATCGGTTTGAAAGGTAATATACCGGCACTGGAAAAGAACGTCCGTTTTATTGACGAGGATATGAACCGGCTTTGGATTACTTCTGTACTGGATAAAATCCGACGAACTCCATTCGATGAATTTCAATCAAGAGAACGGAAACAGATTAAAGAGCTTCTGCGAATTCTGGATCCACTTGTTTACACAGATGAAGAAGTGATTTATATCGATTTGCACACTTTTTCAGCAACCGGAAGTATGTTCAGCATTATTCCTCATGAGGAGCGGCACGTGGAATTGTTAAGTCAATTAAAAATCCCATTAGTATTTGGGATTCAGCATACCTTGATAGGCACTTCTATGGATTATGCCGAAGATGCCGGGCACATAGGTTTTGCATTTGAAACAGGTTCTCATGGAACAGAGGAAGCTGAACTTAATGCCGTAGCAGGAATGATGATGCTTTTAGTAAGTTGTGGGTTGATTCCTGCCCGGCATGTGCATCATTTTGCTGATTATCACACATATTTGATGAATAAGGTAGAAGGATTCCCCCACAAAGTAGAGTTTGTGTATAAACACGTGATAGAAGAAGGGGATGAATTCATAATGAATCCCAATTTCAGGAACTTCGATAACGTAGAAAAAGGGGACTGGTTAGCTACTGATAGGCATGGGAAAATTGAAGCCCAGGCTGATGGTTATATTCTGATGCCACTATATCAGGTACAGGGAACCGATGGATTCTTCATTGTGAGGGATTGTGAGTAAGCAACCGGATGATTACGAATTTATTGATGGCAGCCGGCTTTCTTCCGTTATAGAAGCACTCATTTTTGCCAGTTCTGAACCGGTTTCTGGTGAGAGAATCCGAAGCATTATTGTAGAGCATGAAGAGCAAATTGAAATCAGTGAAGAAACAGTTGCAGGCTTTGTCGATAAACTCAATGATCGATATGAAGAAAACCGCCTGAGTTTCAGAATTCAGGAATTGGGAGGAGGATATACATTTGTTACGGAATCCAAATTTCATTACTGGTTGAGCATTTTTCAGCACCAAAATGCCTACCGGAAGTTGTCCCAATCTGCAATTGAAAGCCTGGCTATTGTGGCGTATCGCCAACCGATCACCAAACCTGAAATCGATCAAATTCGTGGTGTCGATTCAGGGTATATCATCCGCCAGCTTATGGAAAAAGCTCTTATTGAGGTGAATGGCCGTGCAGATAGTCCTGGTAAACCTCTACTCTATAGGACTACAAGGCATTTTTTAAAGCATTTTGGGTTGAATTCGGTAGATGAACTTCCCAAACCGAGAGAGATTGAAGATATCTTAAAAGACGATGACATGGCCGAACATCGCCGGTTGCTGATGGAACGCCAAATGATGATAGATCTGGATGAGGAAGATGAAGAGGGCGTTTCAGATCAAAACCCGGAAGATTCTGGCGGAGAGGAAGAATGAAAAAGTCTTCTTCTAAAAAAAATCAGAATAAGAATAATAGCGTCAGTCAAAATTATTCCCCTTCAGAAAAAATCCGCCTTAATAAATTTATAGCTCATTCAGGATTGTGTTCACGCAGAGAAGCAGACGTGTTAATTGCCGAAGGTAAAGTGCAGGTAAATGGAGAATTTGTTTCAGAGCTTGGAATGAAAGTGAGCCAAAGAGATACCGTGGTGGTAAGCGGACAAAAAATCGGATTGGAACCATTCGTCTATTTACTTCTTAATAAACCTAAGAACACTATTACTACTACCGATGATGAAAAAGGGCGTAACACGGTATTGGATGAGATAGAAAATGCAACCGGTTATCGGGTATATCCAGTTGGAAGGTTGGATAGAAATACTACCGGACTTTTGATTTTAACAAACGACGGAGACCTCGCACATCGACTGATGCATCCAAGTTATAAAGTCCGCAAAATTTACGAAGTTCAATCAAAAAGAGTGCTAACGGATGATGAACTTGCTGGTTATGCACGGGGCGTGGAATTAGAAGACGGAATTGCTAAGGGGCACAATATTAAGAGGTTTACGGATGTTCCTGATACGTTTTTGATTTCTGTTTTTGAAGGAAGAAATCGTTTAATTAGAAGAATGGTTGAGTTTTATGGTACAGAAGTTATAAAACTTAAGCGCATAGAATATGCGGGTCTGAACCTGAAAGGAGTTAGTAACGGAAGGTGGCGCTTTCTGAAGCAAAACGAAATTAATAACTTAAGAAAATTGGTTCGATTAGACACGCTGGATTTCAAAAAAGGCTGACATGGAATTTGACAACATATCGATTTCTTCAGGGAGTATCCCTTCAACGGAAGGTCTTCCAATCCGGTGGGATTTATATTCACCAATTAGTGGAACAAATCGTGAATTTCCGGTAATTCTGTTTATTCATGGTTTTAAAGGATTCAAAGATTGGGGAGCTTTTCCTGATGCTTGTGAGGATTTAGCCCGAAGTGGGTTTGGAGTAGTTACTCTGAATCTTTCTCACAATGGAATTGGCGATAATAAAACAGAATTTGATCGTCTGGATCTTTTCGCAACCCAAACGTTCACCCAGGATCTGAACGATATTGAATCTATTATTAAGGCCATTCAAGCCGGGGAAATAAGGGATAATCATACTCACCTGAATACCGATTTCATGGGTATAGTAGGGCATTCAAGGGGCGCACATCTGGCAATTACAGCAGCGGCAGAATTTGAAGCTATTCAAAGTTTGGTTACCTGGGGAGCCGTGGCAAATTATCTTGAGTTTTGGACCGATAAGATGAAAGAGGATTGGGATACAACAGGAATAACGGAGGTTATCAATTCCAGAACCAAACAAATAATGCCCCTGGAAAAGGCTGGATATGATGATGCGCTTCAAAATGAACAAAGAGTTATTGCATTGCACCGGGTTAAGGATTTACGGGTTCCGGCTCTGTTCATACATGGCAGAAAAGATGAGAGTGTTCCATACACACATTCTGAGCAACTACATATTCATTGTGCCGCAAGGGATAAAGAACTGCGCTTAATAGCTAATGCAGGGCATACATTTGGAATTTCGCATCCATTTCAGGAAGATGAATTTCCCGGACCCTTTCAGGAATTATTAGATTGGACCATCGGCTGGTTCAGGGAATACTTACGTTAAAGTATTTATCAACCCTTTTAATTTTTTTACACATCGCACTTGCTAAACACCGCCCGTAATCGGACTTTCTGGTCTTTCATTTAACAAAACTATTCAATAATGATTACCGGATTAATAAATAAGGGTAGAATGCTGTCGTTATTATTATGCAGTGTTTTAATTATCTCGGGATGTGGATCATCACAACCAGCTATGGGGGATTCGCAAAACAATACGAACAATAACAATCGGCGCCCAGGCGGAGGCGGCGATAGTCCCAAAAAATATACAGATGTAATAACAGACAAAGCTGAATCGGATGAAGGTCTGTTTGATGTGCATAAAATAGATGACAAGTACTATTTCGAAGTAGACGAAGAAATGCTTGATCGGGAAATGCTTCTCGTTACCCGTGTAGCAGGTACCACGCAAAATCTAAGCTTTGGCGGCGCTGGTCAGAAAGCTCGTAACCAGCAAGTGGTTCGGTGGATGCGCAAAGATGATAAGATTCTGCTTCGTCACGTGTCGTACTCGAGTGTGGCAAATGAAGATGATCCTATTTATGAGTCAGTTCGAAATAACAATTTCGAGCCGGTAATTTTTTCATTCGATGTAGAAGTTGAACCTACTGATTCAACGGGTCTTGTATTCGATGTTACAAGACTGTATACCACAGATGTAGCCTTATTAAGTGGGTTAAGTAGTTTTCAACGCCGCAATTTCCAGGTAAGGAGATTAGATGGAGCCAGAAGTTTTGTACAACGAATGGCAAGCTATC
>JAKSCW010000170.1 GCA_022360375.1 Balneolales bacterium | reverse complement strand
GAAAGATTCGTTCGCAGAACGTCCATCGGATGATGGAATCGTCCGAAAATGTGAATAGCCTTGCTCAATTGTGAATTACTGTTCATTTCGTGTGAATTGCGCTCCACTTTTTAGTTTTCCTTTTTCCTTCCCTTTTTTGGTCTACCCTGCTTTACACATTGACCACCCAATACTTGGGCAGCCAAAGAGTAAAGCCTTCAACGCTTCTTTTCCAACCCGCTCGCAAAAGCCAGAAAAAACACACCCTTTGAGCATTTGTTTTTCCTGACTATTTGCTCTGCCGTCTCGGTAGCTTGGGGTACATCTTCTGTTTGAAATCCGAAACTTCATCTTTTAATTTCTTATTGGCTTTTTCTAAAAGTTCGTTTTGATGCTTCATGATGCTGAGAAGGTCATGCATGGCATTGAGGTTTTCCAATTGAACTGAAACAATTTGCTCTAAATCGGCTTTGGTATATCTTCTCATGACATATTTTTAGTTTAATACATAAAAGATTACAGAAAATCTATACAAGTTTAAAGGATTGATTTCAATTTGCCAAATATTTTTATAGATTCAGTATACATTTTTTAATTTTATCCGATATTGCTTACAGAAAATCTTAAATTGTAATGACTGAGTTAGGAGAATACTTGGCAAAAAGATCTATTAATAAATCCGAGGTGTCTCGCAAAACTGGAATTAGTAAACCAAGGATGAGCGAACTAACGCTAAAGGAATCAGCACATCTGAGGGCTAAGGAATTATACCTTATCTCTTTGGCAATAGGAGCCGATCCGTGTGACGTATTGAAGGAGATATTCAAAGGGGTGAAAATAGAATCAGATCAGTGAGCACCAGTTTTACATTTAAATGAAAACAGAAAAGAGACATATTACAGGTGCATTTGAGCATGTCTTAGAAAAACTTGTGGACGGTAAGACTTATAAGTCTCGTCCACCAAGGGGACCAATTGACTTGCCAATTGATTCGCCATCAGATGAAGAAATAGAGGCACCTTCTCTCGGTTCATTTGGAGAAGATGAAACTGAAGAAAACACGACAAGCAGTGATAATTCAAAACGTACAAGCCTAATTGAAACCTACGAGCCAAAACTTGTACCAATACCAACTGAGGATGATCTGGATGGCTTAAACATCATAGGGATAGCAGGGGATAATAAGCGTATCTTGACAACTTCACTACATTTTATATTAGCACGAGCCTCAGTAGTTAATTTTAGATATACCAGAGGATTTGAGAAACCATATTTTTATAATAATCACTTAGAGGCCTCAGCAGTATTTATATTAGACAACAATATTTTTGACAATGATTATCAAATCCACACATATGATAAGCTGGTTGAGAGTTTCGATAGTGATCCATTTCTAGATCATCTAACATGGAATTCCGATAATAAACCATTCCGATTTAAATATAACTATGAGCGTAAGAAAAAGGCTCCAAATTCACAGTCACTTGGTGTTGCAGTAAAGTTGCAACATGCTTTAGAGTTACTTAATGTAAAGGAGCTAAAGATAAATTCGAATGAGCCTTTCATCTGCATAAAAGAGGGGCCTATCTTCTCCAAAAGCTCCAAACCATCTGATATTAAACGAGGATTACAAGGGCTATTGAAGTGGGAAAACAAAAAACGTTTTTATATAGGTACAACTACCCAGGTAACCGAATCTAGAGTACTTATAACCTTATTACAGGAGCATTTTCACTTAGTTCAAGATTACTTTCCAGATCAGGAGATTACTGAGGATGTAATAAAAGCTTTCGGAAGTGATTCTTTATTACTAAAGAAGATCCTCAAACCGGGATACCGTACTCCGATGATCGAATACATTGAAAAAACACGAGAAGGAGTAGTTAATGAAGAACATTTGAAAGGATTAAGACCTATCACTTGTATCTATCATAAAAGAAATAGGCCTCATAGCTTCTTAAGGTTAGAAATGCCCAAGTTTATGTGGGATTCAGATCCTGAGGGTGCGGAATTAGCTATTGCCATTGCCATTTGGCAGTTTGAAATGGAAAGTACTAAGCCTTTGGTGATTAAAGCAGCTTTAGATCAAAGTGATTTAAGTCATGATCGATGGGTAGTCGAGCAACAAATGAAAGCTGCTTTTGAAAAGAAGGAACTTGGCTTGGTAGAATTTTTAAATTATTGATGAAATGACTGAAACTTCAGATAAAAAAAAGGAACAGTTAAAGGAGGCTGCAAAACCTTACCACGACATCAACACTCCATTTTCAATTGATGAAAATGGAGCCATTGCCGAATACGTTATCAATGATCCTGAAACAATGCCTAAACTGGCTTTAGGGGCAACAATTTTGATCCGGGATATCCGCAAAGAAGATATCGATTCGGACCAGCACGATGAGTTTTGGTATTCTGGAAGAATTATTGGGTTAAAAGCTGTTTCACCATTTAACCCCGAGCGAACTAGTATGTTGTACCGGGAAGATGAAATGACCGATCCTACTATTCCTTTGGAGAAAGTAAACGGACCACATACCCATCAACCCATGGTTATCAAAGTAGCTCTAACTCAAGAATGGAGCTTGACTAAAAATGAGAATGGTCATGATTCATCTGCAGTACAACGTCCTCCTTCGGGTCATAGTCTTTTGTTCTTCCCAGAACTCAGAACTTCTGAGAGCAAGCGAGCTCCCTCCTTAGAACGAATATTGGGTGTTCGGGACAACGGCCTTGAATTGGGGAAAATTGGTTTTGGTAATCGGCCATATGGTTGGAAAGACAAGGAATTCATCACTTATAGATGGGACATTAATAACCTTGACAATAAGCACATGTTTATTGTAGGTGAAAGTGGTTCAGGCAAAACGGTGTTCTTAAAGAATCTTGCTTATGAAATACGTAAGTGTAAAACTACCGAAGGGGAGGCCAATCGAGTACTGCTAACGGACGTACAGGGAGATATTACACAATTACTCTTTTGGAATTGGGTGAAGCATGTTCCCATAGATGGCTGGCATCCAGAGATTTCAAATCAGCAATATCAAGATGCTAGACAGGTGTTCGGTACGTTTCGCTTAATTGTTCCTATGACAAAAGATGAACAGGCGAAGACGGAGATACAACGGGTTATAAACTTAGCAAGCAAAGCACAAGGAGTTGAAGTGGAAACAATAAGTCTAAGATTTCAGGATTTAAGGTCTCCAAGAGACGTGGAATATCTTTTCAGAACTTCATCCGATCAAGTTGCCCCTTTACTTGAAGAGCTCTCTGAGGGGTTAGAGGCTAATAATGAACCTGCTTCTATTTCTAGATTACAGACAGCTATTTCTAGATTGCTTTCAAGAAACACTGGCAATCAGATCATCATCCCTACAACTGGCGTTTCATATTATAGAAGCACTTTTCAAGCTGCACAACGAGTATTAAGCGATATGCTGGAATACTTTGATATGGATACTAATGCACTGCAGGAAAAGCAAAACCCACTCGATGCATTCAAGCATGATGGAACTTCTATTTTGTATCTGGATCATTTGAACCAAGACGAGCGTTTTATGTGGGAAATGCAATTGGTTAACTGGTTATACAGGAACAAAAAGGATATGGAAAACACGTATATTTTCCTTGATGAAGCCCACCAGATTATTCCAAAAGAGAAGGAAACGGGATCTAGTATTACAAAAGGAGTATTATATCGATTAAGATCAAATTTTGAAAAGCTAGCTCGGGAGGGGAGAAAGTTCAGACTCAATCTGATACTAAGCACACAAAACCCACAGGATATTCATCCAATTGTACAGGAACAATGTCCAACTAGAGTGGTAATGAAAATTAATGTAAAGAACGCTGGTCATGCCGGACTTGAAACTGGTTTAGCATATATAGCTAATAGTTTCAACCATGGTCAATTCTGGATTCAAAGCCCTTTCAATGGGACACCGGATTGGGTGAGGGTGCACAGTATTGCTCCACCAGTTCCACACGAACCAATGAATACTTATAGAAAGAAGTTAAAAGAAAACGCTGAAAACGCTTAGCAATGTCACTCAAAAGAAGAAAAGCAAACAATCCTCCTACACCTTGGACAGCCGAGGATGAGGAACTATTATTGACTTTTCTTAGAGACGATAATTCAGAGATCAGTTTTCTTAGGCAGAAGTTTCCAAACCGAACTACTGCAGGATTAAGAACCAAGATCCGAAAATTACGCATTAAACATGATCTGTTTGGTTCTAGCTATAGAGAAGAAAAAGAACAGTTTACCTTAGACATTGCTCGAAAAGTCAAACCCAAAAGTGTCTTTGACGCCTATGCAGGAGCAGGTCATCAAACTTTTAAGTGGCTTTCCTTTGCAGATATCGTATATGCATCTGAAAAAATGCCCTCGAAACTAACGCAGTTTGAAAAAACTGCTATGATAAACGGGTTTCAGCTTGATGATTCTAAAGATAGTTACTGGAAAAGCTTTGTTAAGGGTGATAAACAAGTTTGTTTTTTCATTGGAGATGCCTTGGATGCTGCTGTAGAATTAAAAGCTAATGGCCTTAAGATTGATCTTCTCGATTTAGATACCTGTGGTTCGACTCTTCCGCTACTGCCAACATTATTATTACTTACTAAACCTAACCATCTAGTTATAACCCATGGTGAGTATCATTCCATGCGTTTCAAGAGAGAAGATGTATTACGGAGACTCCTTACTCATAAGGATATTTCTCAAACTCCTTTTCCCCTTGAAATAGATGACTTAGGAAAAGAATTAGATAAGGCCGTGAAACTTTCCGCTTTACGAGCTCACAATGAAACGGCTGATTCTTTTTGGCTTGAGCTGGGAAGTGAAAAATGGCTAGGTACTAAGCGGCACGGAATGCTCCGAAGGTACTATTCAATTGGCAAACCGCCTGCTACAGCAGATTGTATCAACGAACTTAGCCAGGTTTAATTCAAAACATATGGCAGGCAAAAGTAAGATAGAATGGACAGAGGCAACTTGGAACCCTACCACCGGATGCTCAAAAGTTTCGGCCGGATGTAAAAACTGCTATGCCGAAAATTGGGCTCATATGCAGCAGAAACGGGGAATCACTCAATACGAAAAGGGATTTCAATTCAGTCTCGCTACATCACGATCCAAAGACCCACTTCGTTGGAAAGAAAGCAAACTGGTTTTTGTGAATTCTATGAGCGATTTGTTTCACGAACAGATACCACTTAACTACTTGATAGAGCTGTTCGAAACAATGGAGCAATCGGCCCGTCATACTTATCAAATACTCACCAAGCGACCTGAAAATGCTTTAAAATGGTTGAAGCATTACAATTGGCCAGTAAATGTGTGGTTAGGTGTCTCGGTTGAAAGCAAAAAGACTTCCCATCGACTGGACACGCTCAGAAAAATTCCTGCTAAAACGCGTTTCGTTTCATTCGAACCTTTATTAGAGGATGTGGTGCCCTTGGATCTAAGTGAACTGGATTGGATCATTGTAGGTGGTGAATCTGGAGGTCAGGCACGGCATATCGAAAAACGGTGGGTAACACGTATTCAAGATCAGTGCAAAGAACAGAACATTCCCTTCTTTTTCAAGCAATGGGGGAAAAGGGCATTTAACCCAAATAATAACGACCCCACACTTAACAAATCGCATGAACACCATGCACGTGGGGGGTGTTTGATCGACAATAAACTAATTAGAGAATTTCCAAAAGCAATGTATGGCACTAGCTATTAACCTCGATGATTTAATCAATGCCAGAACGGTAGAATCCAGCCGGATAGAGTTCAAAAAAGGCTGGAATGATGAAGCTGCTGTGAAAACCATCTGCGCCTTTGCCAACGATATCAATGAGCACGGAGGGGGTTATTTGGTATTCGGCATTGAAGAACAGGACGGAAGCCCGGTTCTCCCACCGGAAGGCATTCAGCAAAACCAAATTGACAAAATCCAAAAGGAATGTTTGAATCTGTGCAAAAAGATCCATCCAAACTTGTTTCCTGAAATTGAGCCGGTCGAGTTTCAGGGAAAGCACATCATCATCGTCTGGGTCCTAACTGGTGAGGAACGACCCTATTCTGCACCAACCACACTAGGCAGAAATTCCCAGCGAAGAATATATGTTAGGCAAGGATCCAATACAATACAGGCTTCCCCTGCTCAAGAACAAAAGTTAAGGGAATTGGCCGCACATAGATATTTTGATGACCGTATCAATACGCAAGCTAATTTATCCGATCTCGATTTGGGGCTTATCAGAACTTACCTTCAAGAAACCAAAAGCCAGTTATATGATCTTTCATCCTCAATGACAATGGAAGAACTTAGCCAGAAAATGCAAATTGCCCGTGGACCGGTTGAAAACATAAAGCCGTTAAATATTGGCTTACTACTATTCAGCAAAAACCCAGAAACATTCTTCCAAGGATGCCAAACTAATTTGGTTGAATTTGAGGATGAAGCAGGTACGAAGTATGCTGAAAAGCAATTTAATGGTCCAGTTCATATACAAATTCGGGAAATTATGACTTATCTAAACAATGATTTAATAAAGCAGTACACTTACAAAAGCAGTCAAAAGCAAGAAGTCGATAAATTCTTCAACTATCCTTATGCCGCGTTAGAAGAAGCAGTGGTAAATGCGCTTTATCATCGCAGTTATGAAAATCCTACCATAAACGAGATCAGAATTCACCGAAACAGAATAGATAACCATGGTTTACCAACTGGAAGGGTGGAAATATTGAGTTATCCCGGCCCTATGCCACCCGTAGATGAAAATGCCTTAGCACAATTGAATGTTGTTGCTCGTAACTATCGGAATATTAGAATGGGTGATTTTCTGAAGAATATGAGGCTAGCTGAAAAAGTTGCAACTGGCATTCCAACTATGAGACTTGCGATGGAAAAAAATGGATCCTCACTTCCGATATTATCTACGGATGAAGCGAAATCATACTTCATGGCAGTGTTCAAAATTCACCCAGACACACCTATAGAAGTGTCCGCCAAAGTTGAGGAAGTGGAGCGTGTAAGCTTATCCAATGCTCAGCAGTCCATTCTGGAAAAGCTCATGAATGAGCCATCTACTGCGAAAGATTTGGAGGAAGCTTTACAAACAAAAGTTTCAGGAGAGCTAGCTTTTTTAAAGGAGAAAGGATTGATTGGACAAAAAGAAGTTGGCGATGTTTCATTGTATTTCATCAACGAAAGGGGTAGCAGCGCTCTTAAAACCTCATTTTGATATTTTGCCGATATAATTATACGATCGATGTGTTTCTCAAATTTGGCAGTGATGTAATTCGAAGAATTAGATTTCCTGTTAGAAAAGATTTGATTCGTAGAAAATACATTAGGCAAAACAAGCTTCTTGTTTTCAAAAGTTATACTTCTTAACTAAAAATGGAGTTGAAGTTTTAAAAGATAATCATAGTCAGAATATTGATAACCCTATCGGGTTACCAACATTTTAATAATGACAATAATAGGTTGTATAAATTTTTAAAAAGGCTTTATACAACCTGAATAATACCAACACTGCTTGCACATTTCAAAAAACACGCCCTTCGGGCACTCATTTTTTGAAAAGAGCAATCACCCACAGCACTTTTTTGCCTGCCCGCAGGAAAACTAAAAAGTGGAGCGCAATTCACACGAAATGAACAGTAATTCACAATTGAGCAAGGCTATTCACATTTTCGGACGATTCCATCATCCGATGGACGTTCTGCGAACGAATCTTTCGGCTCGATCCTTCCGAAGGAAGGAAAACCGATACGCCCGAAGCTCCGCAACGGACGACCTTTTCGATCTCAACCGGGGACTCCCCCGACGTTTACAGGACTCATTGACTCGATTCGACTTTTTTTTCGAAATAAGTTCGAGCTTCATCCAAAATACACCACACGATTGGACTTCTTCCATTTT
>JAKSCW010000257.1 GCA_022360375.1 Balneolales bacterium | reverse complement strand
GATAAACTCATACACTACCTGCTGATCCCGGCCTGGCGAAAAAACACTCAGGTACACTTTAGCAATAGAAAGGTCGGGGGTTACCCGTACACTGGTAACTGTGACAAATGTTCCGTCTGGCTGGAATTCCCTCTGTATAATCTCGCCGAGATCACGTTTAAGTAATTCGCCGAGCCGTTCAACTCTAAAGCTCATGACTTTTACCACTTAATTTGCGTCTTCGAGGGTTCGCTTCTCTTCAGTAATCTTATAACTCTCGAAGACATCCCCTACTTTAATATCATTGTAACCTTGAATACTGATTCCACATTCATAACCGGAAGCAACTTCTTTCACATCGTCTTTGAAACGCTTCAAGGCCCCAATGGCACCGTCGTAGATTACCACACCTTCCCGGATGATCCGGATTGGATTGCTCCGGTCAATCTTGCCTTCGGTTACATAACAACCTGCAATGGTACCCACTTTGGAAACTTTGAAAATTTCCCGTACTTCTACGATACCCATCAATTGTTCTTTCAATTCCGGGGAAAGCAACCCTTCGAGTGCGTCTTTCACTTCGTCAACCGCATCATAAATCACGCTGAACAAGCGGATATCAATTTCTTCAGATTCCGCAAGTTTACGGGCACCAGCTGTGGGCCGAACCTGGAAACCAATAATAATCGCATCAGAAGCAGAAGCAAGTAATACATCTGACTCGGAAATAGCACCTGCACCCGTATGAATGATATTCACGGCAACTTCCTCGGTACCTATTTTCTGAAGAGAACCAGAAAGTGCTTCGATAGAACCATCCACATCTGCTTTAATAATGATATTCAATTCAGAAACCTCACCAAGCGCCAATCGTCTGGAAAGATCATCAAGCGTCATATGCTTAGTCTTGCGAAGGGCCTGCTCACGACGAATTTGCTGCCGCTGGTTTGCCACTTCCTTTGCTGATTTCTCGTCTGCAGCAACAACAAGTTTGTCTCCGGCCTGCGGCATTTCATCAAAACCAGTCAACTGAACAGGAGTAGCCGGCGCCGCCCCTTTGATTCGTTTTCCGCGATCATTTTCCATGGCACGTACACGACCATAACAAGGCCCCGCAACAAAAGGATCTCCAACATTCAGGGTTCCATTTTGAACTAAAATGTTAGCTACAATTCCTTTTCCTTTATCAAGACGGGCTTCAAGCACCACTCCATCAGCTCTTCGGTCCGGGTTGGCTTTCAATTCAAGCAATTCGGCTTCGATTAATACTTTTTCGAGCAAATCTTCCATTCCCATCCCGGTTTTGGCAGAAACCAGCGCATACTGTGTACTTCCTCCCCAATCTTCCACAATCACATCATGATCAGACAGCTGTTGTTTGATTTTATCCGGGGTGGCACCTTCTTTATCCATTTTATTAATGGCTACAACCAAGGGCACTCCTGCAGCTTTCGCATGGTTAATGGCTTCTATTGTCTGAGGCATCACAGAATCATCAGCAGCAACCACCAGAATTACAATATCTGTTGCCTGGGCCCCACGGGAACGCATCGCGGTAAACGCCTCGTGCCCCGGTGTATCCAGGAATGTGATTTTACGGCCTTCATGAATAACTTCATAAGCACCCACGTGCTGGGTAATGCCCCCGGCTTCCCCTTCTGCCACCCGGGCTTCACGAATATAATCCAGCAGGGAAGTTTTACCGTGATCAACATGCCCCATAACAGTAATAATTGGGGCGCGGGGTTTTAAATCCTCTTCTGCATCCTCCTCGATTACGAGCTCTTCAACCAATTCTTCTGCATCAATGAACTTTACTTCTTTGCCAAATTCACTGGCCACCAATTCAATGGTTCCTGCATCCAGGCGCTGATTGATGGTAATCATTAAGCCGATAGTCATACATGCAGAGATAATATCATTTACCCCAACTCCAAGATCTTCAGCTAAGTCGTTTGCTGTAATAAATTCAGTAACCTCTACAACCTCGCCTTCCAGTTCCTGGAGTTCCTGCTGGTGTTGTAATTCCTCTTCCCGCTCCTCTTTTCGCTGACGGCGGCGTTTTCCACGCTTGCTACCCACAGTGGAATTCCCCTGCATTTTTTTCAGGGTTTCCCGCATCATGCGATCCACATCACTCTCATCAACTTCGGCTTTTTCCTTTTTAGGTTTAACCTGTTTCTTTGGAGCTTGCTTCTTTGTTTTTTCCTTTTGTTCCTGAGTTTGTTTCTGCTGTTTCGGAGCTTCTTCTGCAGGGCGATCTTTCCTGCGTTTTCTTTTCTTCCTTACTTTTGAATCGCCTGATAAATCGTTGGTAAAAGCCGTTTTTCCAAGAACTTTTGTTCCTTTTAATTTATCTGCCCGTCCACGAATTATTTTTTGCGGATCGGTTTCGGCCTGTAGCTCTTCCTCCTCTGGCTCGTATTCAGATTCTTCTTCAACAGCCGAAACTTCTTCCTCAATTACTTCTTCTTCATCGCTTATTTCCTCGGCAACTTCGTCAACTACTTCCGGTTCTGGTTCTGGTTCGGGTTCTGGTTCTGCTTCAGCAACCGGTTCCGGTTCAACAACTGGTTCCGGTTCGGGCTCTGCTTCGGCAACCGGTTCCGGCTCAGGGGTTACTTCTTCAATAGGTTCGATGGAAGGCTCTGTGATAGGCTCAAGTTCATCGATTAAATCATTCTCAATAGTTGAAGCCGGTTGTACATCGAGTGGAGCAAGTTCATCCATTGGCTCCAGAATATTATCGAGCGTAACACTTTCATTACGCTGATTCATCATATAATTACGCCGGCTTTCGTACTCTTCTTTTGCACGCTCATGATCCTGGCTACGGGCCTTGTCTTCACCATATACTCCATCCAATACCTCATACATTTCAGGGGTAATTTTGAAGTTAGGACGATTTGCTGCACTAAACCCATTGTCCTCGAGTGTATCAACAATAGACTGTGTTGACACGTTGAATTCTGAGGCAACTTTGAATAAGGGTTTTGGTCTGTTTATGGGCATATGGTATGGTAATCTTTGTCTGTAAAACTAATTAAAAATGTGCGTAAATGCTGTTTTTTGATTATTCATCAAACTCGTAAGCAATTACTTCTATGATCTTGGCGGCTTTTTCTTCGTCGATAGCGCCGTTGGTTCTGCTCACAATTTCATCTTTATTTAAATCGAGCACAGAGCGCGCGGTATCGCACCCGATATCATGTAACAGAGCAATGGTTTCTTTGCCAAAATCTTCTTCAAACTCTGCTAAATCGATATCGTCTTCTTCTTCCACCTCACGATAAACGTCAATTTCAGTGTCGGTTAGTTTGGAAGCCAATCGAATATTTACGCCGCCTTTTCCAATTGCTTTTGATACTTCTTCGGCAGGCACCAAAACATTCGCTTTCTTTTGCTCTTCATCCAATTCTACCTTCAGAACTTCTGCCGGCTGAAGCGCCCGCTTGATGAATTCGATTCTATCTTTTGTATAGTTAATTACATCGATGTTTTCATTTTGAAGCTCACGCACGATGGCATGGATACGAATTCCTTTCATCCCCACACACGCACCAACCGGGTCTACCCGTTCATCATGGGAGATAACCGCAACTTTCGACCGATCCCCCGGGGCACGGGCAATCTCTACCAATTCGATGATACCATCAAATACCTCCGGAATCTCATTTTCGAATAACCGTTCAAGAAACAATTCAGAGGTTCTTGAAATAATTACCGTGGGGTTCCCATTTTTCATATGAACACCAATAACTACTGCCCGAATGGTGTCTCCCTTCCGATAACGATCTTTATAGATTTGCTCGTTTTTAGGAAGAAGTAATTCAACTCCATTATGATTAACCAGGATGTCTTTGTTGTGGCGTACCTGGTATACATCTCCAAGAATGATTTCTCCTACACGGTCTGTATAGTCTTCGTAAATGTTATCCTTTTCAATTTCGCGGATACGTTGCGCCAATTGTTGACGAGCCATCATCACAGCACGCCGGCCGAAATCTAATATTTGAACTTCCTGGGCTAATTCATCATACAGCTCGATATCAGGGTCAATTTTTTGGGCATCTTTAAGTGAAATTTCAGCTACGGGATCTGAAAGTTCTTCAGCCGGTACAACTTCCTGTACATGCAAAATCTGGATTTCGCCCCGATCTGCATTAAGAATTACTTCAAATGCATCGTCCGTCTCATATTTTTTGCGAATCATTGTACGGAATACATCTTCCAAAATTGAAAGCAACAGATCGCGATCGATCCCTTTTTCCTTTGCAATTTCAGCAAATGAGGAGATAATTTGTTTTGATAAATCGTTTTGCATGTATGTTAATTTTAAAATTGGGGGACAATTTTCGCTTCAATAATTGAAGGAAACGGAACCTGTACCTCAACCACTTTTTTTCCTTGAGTTTCTTCCACAACCAATAATTCGCCGTCAATCCGGGATAGTTTACCGGTTACTTTTTTTGTTTCTTCATTACCCTTATACCGCAACTTAATGGTTCTTCCTACATTTTTGGGGTATTGCCGCTCGTCCATTAACGGCCTGCTTAATCCCGGAGAGGACACATTCAGGCGATATTTTCCGTCAATAAGCTCATGGGCATCAATCAGGAAACCGAGCTCACGGCTTATATCTGCACATTCGTCCAGGTTCACCCCTTTTTCTTCTCCATCAAGATATACCCAAAGTTCATTACCTGAACCGGTTTTCAATTCCACATCAACCAGGAAGAGTTCTTTCTCCTCAGCTAACGGGATAGCAAGTTCCTTAACAGTTTGAGTTATATCTGGGGTCATGGCTTGAATTCAGAAACAAAAAAAAGTGAGGGCCTTTCGGCACTCACCATGCCTCAAAGATACTTTTATTTCGCTTAAATCTCAATGAATTGGTGGGGCTAGTTATTCAACTGATTGTTTTAATCTTTTTCCAAATTGTTTTATTTCCATTTTATATAATTCCGAACATTTATAATTAACTAGCTACTATGAAACTGCTTTCCAAGGTTGTTGTTTTAATTTTACTTCTCTCAAATTTAGCTCACGCACAAATAACGCCAACTACTGCCCAGGAATTGGAAGCCTCGATCGAGGCACGGCAAAATCACTTTCAATCTTCTGTTTTTAAAAATTACCCAATTCGAAATGTCGGCCCTGTGGTAATGAGTGGGCGCATCACGGATTTAGCGGTTCACCCGGAAAATCCGAGAATTTTTTACGTTGGTTTTGCTTCCGCAGGAATTTTCAAATCCACTAATAGTGGAAATACCATGACCCCGGTTTTTGACCATGCGGGCGGAGCATTGGGCATCGGAGACATCGCCATCTCAGAAGCAAATCCCGACGTCATTTGGGCGGGAACCGGAGAAAACAATAGCAGCCGCTCTTCGTATGCGGGTACCGGGGTTTACAAAAGCATGGATGGTGGCGAAACCTGGGAATTCAAAGGGCTGCGACACAGCCAGCATATTGGCAGGATAATCACACACCCAACAGATGTGAATACAGCCTGGGTGGCCAGTATCGGTGCTTTGTATACCAACAACGAAGAGCGCGGGGTTTTTAAAACCACGGATGGTGGCGAAACCTGGACAAGAACTTTGTTCATCAACGATTCTACCGGTGTTATTGATATAATGGCGCAACCCGGAAACCCCGATGTATTGCTTGCCACCGCCTGGGAACGGGACCGAAAAGCGTGGAACTTTAAAGAAGGTGGAGAAGGCTCGGGATTGTATAAATCTACCGATGGAGGAGAAACCTGGAATCAAATTACCTCGGGATTACCTTCAGGAACTCATGTAGGCAGAATGGGAGTCGATTTCAGCCAATCGAACCCAAATATTGTGTACCTGGTACTTGATAACCAGGAAGAAACCCGAACCGAACGGGAAGAATCTGCTGATAGAATTACCCAGGCTACTTTTTTGGAGATCAGTAACCGTGATTTCCAGGAGCTCGATAACCAGCAACTGAACCAATACCTGAGACGAAGCGGGTTCCCTTCAGAATATGACGCAGACCGGGTAAAGCGGGATGTTGCAGAAGGAACCTATGAACCCCGTGCACTATCTGATTATGTAGGCGACGCTAACCAGGCCCTTTTCGATACCGAAATTATTGGCCTGGAGGTATACCGCTCTGAGGATACAGGAGAAACCTGGGAAAAAGTAAACAGCTACGACCTGGATAACGTGTTCTTTACCTATGGATATTATTTTGGTGAAATCCGGGTGGATCCTAATGACCCGGAAACGGTGTATACCTTTGGTGTTCCATTCCTGAAATCTACCGATGGAGGAAAAACGTGGGAACCAAGAGCAGAAAATCAATCTGTGCACGTTGATCATCACGCAATGTGGATAAATCCTGATGATTCCGAACACCTTCTTGTAGGGAATGACGGCGGTTTGTATGAAAGCCATGACGGCGGCGAGAATTTCATTCATCACAATGTGGCACCGGTAGGCCAGTTTTATACCGTGGCAGTAGATATGGAGGAGCCTTATAACATATATGGAGGTCTCCAGGATAATGGTACCTTTTATGGCCCTTCTACTTCTACCCCGAACCGGGAACGTCCGTGGCAGCGGTTATTTGGGGGTGATGGAATGCATGTGGCCCCCAAACCAGGAAATGCCAATGTGGTTTATGTCGGGTTCCAATACGGAAACTATTTCAGAAGAGACCTGGAAGCCGGCGAAAATAACCGCATTACCCCGCGCCACGATGTAGGGGAACCCCGGTATCGATACAATTGGAATTCACCGGTAAACATCAGCCATCACAATCCCGATATCATTTATTTCGGTTCCCAGCGGCTGGTTCGCTCTATGGATGAAGGACGAAACTGGACTGAAATCAGCCCTGATCTCACCAACGATTTACCCAATGGCGACGTCCCCTATTCCACCTTAACAACGATTGCTGAATCACCACTTTCTTTTAATGTAATCTGGGTGGGTACCGATGATGGGAATATTCAGCTAACCCGCGACGGAGGGGCAACATGGACCAAGGTTTCTGATTATCTGCCCCAGGGAAGATGGGTGAGTGAAGTTCATGCCTCTAAGTATGATGAAGCGACCGCCTATGCATCACTAAATGGCTACCGCAACGACGAATTTAAAACCTATATCTATAAAACTACCGATTTCGGACAAACCTGGACTTCCGTTAACGGGAACCTTCCTGACGACGTGGTAAATGTTATCGTCCAGGATCCCGTTCACCCGGATATTTTATATGCAGGATTGGATCACGGTTCGTATGTAAGTTTTGATGATGGAGATGAATGGCATTACCTATCCGGAAAATCCAATGTAGCCTCTTACGATATGGTCGTTCACCCGCGTGATCTTGACCTGGTAATAGGTACCCACGGCCGCAGTATTTATGTTATGGATTTAGAGCCGATTCACCAGGTAGCCGGGCGACTGGATGAAACCATTACCGGGATTACCCCCCGGAGTATTCGGGCTAATCCTCGCTGGGGAAGCCAAACGGTACAGTACCGCGAGCCCTTTATGCCGAACCTGGATTTGATATACTTCCTGAATACTGACGATGAGCGAGATGTACGAATTACAATAAGGAATGCCGATGGAGATGAACTTACCGAACTTCGAACTACCGGTACCAACGGTTTTAATGTATATTCGTGGAACCTGATGATTGACCAGGATGGAGATGAGCTTACATTTATAGAAAGTGGCACGTATACCATCGAATTCAGTACCGGAAGAGCAAACCATAGCGTGGAGTTTGAAGTTGAATAAAATCATTGTCTGTTTATCCATTTTCCTGGTTATTTCCTGTACCGAAAGGAAATCTTCTGACAACGGTGCTACCCCTGTAGGACGAACCATTACCCCGGAACGAGAGCTGGTGTTCCTTTCTGCCGATGGCACGCCTATTACCACCATACAGGTAGCCGTTGCCGATGATGATAATGAACGAAATATGGGACTCATGGATGTACGAACCATGCCCGCGGATCAGGGCATGGTGTTCATTTTTGAGGAAGAAAGTCCCCAGAGTTTCTGGATGGCAAATACTCCTCTTTCCCTGGATATTATTTATGTGGCTGCGGATAGCTCTATTGTGCGTATTTATCAAAGTACCATCCCTTTTTCAGAAGCAACTCTC
>JAKSCW010000127.1 GCA_022360375.1 Balneolales bacterium | reverse complement strand
AGATCGTTTGATCCGTGGCTCTTTTCTTTCGAATAGTAAATCTTTAGCACAGGATTTTGATCTTATCTCAGTCGAATTTATGTTTGCACCATGATTAGAGACGCGATTCATATTAATGATTTCATTATCCTCACCGAAGTTGCCGATGTAGAAGAAACCATCGTTGATTCCTGTAAATTTGAAGAGCCGGTAGTTGCTGTTACCTTTTATGGATCAGGAAATGTAGATCTATCTGTTAAGTATGGAGCTAATCATAGAGACTATACCAATACCAATGGTCTGGCACTCTCTTTTTATGCCAATGAAATGGTCGAATTTCAACATAAGGTAAGTCCGGAACATCCTTTGCGTTGTCTGTTGCTGGTAACGGCACTTCATAACCTTGAAAACTTACCTAAGCAAGAGAGTGAACTTTTTGATGAAATGCTACATCAATTGGTCAATCCTTCTGATCATTATGTGGAGGGACCTCGTTTTTATATGCCACCTGGCATGCAGGTTTTAGTCGATCAGTTTTTTACGGTACCATATTCGGGAAAAGCGAAAATGCTATTTTTTAAGAGTCATATAACAGCTTTGCTGTCTCACTATTTTGGACAATTAGCCCTTGACCAAACTTCAAATATACCTGATCATGAACGCCATAAATTACAATTAGCTAAAGCCATTCTTTCTGAAAATTTAGAAACACCTCCATCATTATCAGAACTAGCCAGGCAAATCGGGTTAAATACCTTCAAACTGAAAAAGAATTTTAAAGAAGTTTTTGGAGTACCTGTATTCAAATATCTACAACAAATGCGGCTGGAAAAGGCTCATGACTTAATTAAATCAAATGAATTAAGTATACAAGAAGTGGCCTGGGATGTGGGTTATGATAGTATCAGTTCATTTTCGAATGCTTTCATGAAAAAATTCGGATACCGCCCAAGCGATTTAAACAGATAATCCTTTTCGAACAAATCTTACTCCTTTCAGAACAACAGGAAGTGTTAGTTCCTCAATAATTTGATTTCAGTAACCATTAACGGTGATGCAGGTCACCACAAAACTGAACTCAAATGGAATTATCAATCACAAACATAACCACTTTCTTAGCCATTGTACTAACCGGATTATCGGCTGGTTTATTCTACGCATGGCAAGTATCCGTGATACCCGGCACATCGAAAGTCTCGGATGCGAATTACTTATTCACAATGCAGTCCATAAACAAAGAGATTTTAAATCCAGCCTTTTTCCTGATCTTTTTCGGGTGTCTGATTGCCTTGGCAGCTACCAGTTTCTTAACCTATGGAACCCAATCATTCTGGTTCGCAGTATCTGCAACATTAGTGTATTTATTTGGAACCTTTTTTGTGACATCTGCAGGGAATGTGCCCCTAAATAACCAACTCGAGGTTTTAAATCTTGGGCAAATTTCTCTTACACAAATAAGTGAATTCAGAGCCATGTATGAGCCGAAGTGGAACCGGTTACATACCGTCAGAACCTTCTTTTCGGTGGTGTCATTCATACTCATTCTAATGGCAGCTAATCCTTTCAAGGGTTAATCAAACAAACAATCTCAAATCAATAAGACAATGGAAAAGAACTATCTGGTAATCGGCGGAACTGGTAAGACAGGAAGAAGAGTAGTTGAAAAACTACAGGGCAAAGGTCACAATGTTAAAGTGGCATCAAGAAATTCGTCACCTTCATTCAACTGGGACGACCCTGAAACCTATAAGCCCGCTTTAGAAGGAATCGACAGAGTATACATAGTCTATTATCCGGATTTAGCCGTTCCCGGAGCTTATGAAGCGATATCAATGTTAACTGAAGCTGCGAAAAATACCGGGGTAGAAAAGTTGGTTTTACTTTCCGGTAAAGGAGAGAAAGAAGCTGAAAGGTGTGAACAAGTAGTGGCTAATTCAGGTCTGGATTACACCTTGGTTCGGGCATCATGGTTTAATCAGAATTTTTCAGAGAGCTTTTTCTTAGAGCCTGTGCAAGCCGGAATAGTGGCGACACCCATGCCAGATGCAGAAATTCCGTTCGTGGATGCAGACGACATTGCTGAAGTTGCTGTTCAGGCTTTGATCAATGATGATCTTAACGGCCAAACAGTAGCCGTAACCGGACCAGAGCTATATAAGATGTCCGAAGTGGTAGAGATTATTGCTGAAGCTTCAAATCGAAGTATCCAGTACGTACCAGTTACTTTGGATCAGTATACAGCTGAAATGAGATCGGCCGGTTTACCTGATTCCTATATCTGGTTGTTTGAATATCTTTTCAAAGAAGTACTTACAAACCCATCTAATCAGGAAATCAGTACTGATGTTGAACGAGTGCTTGGCAGAAAGCCAAAGTCCTTCAAACAATTTGCTCAGGAAACAGCAAAAACAGGTATTTGGTCGGTCAAAGAAAAGACAGGGAGTTGACATGTATACTTATGAACGGCTGACGAGGACATTTTGCCTGGTAGTAATAATGTTCATTATGGATAAAAATCTGGGTATTCCTGGTGATTACTTTCAACCTTCAATAGCGAATACAGAATCCATAATTCAAGATGATTCATGCAAGAAAAACCTGGTAAAGGGGTGTTAAAACAAAAGCCTCAGATCGATAATCTGAGGCTTTTT
>JAKSCW010000129.1 GCA_022360375.1 Balneolales bacterium | reverse complement strand
CCATTGCAGAACTGATGCTTTTTACGATCCCGGATCTGATTTCTTTCCAGTCGAATCCAAGGTTCAGGGCTACCAGGCTGGCAATTGCCGCCGACAAAATGAGTATGATTTGATTGGAACCATCAAGGGAGGCATCACCAAAAATACGCACGTTCAGGAACAACGCGATAATGAGAAAAATGATTGGAAGAAAGGCCTGAAGTAACGTTGGTTTGGTATGCGTATACGTCATATCGTTGATTTGGTGGAATTGAAAAACACTGAATATAGCTATTTAAACGTGTGTTTGCTATCCGTTAAGAGTTGGGCATTTACTTCATGTAGAACGTTTGTTCTTCCAGTTTTTGCAGAGTTCCCGGGGTGTAACGTCGCTCAGTGAATTCCATGTATCCGGATTTGTCAATGAGTAGAATACTTGAAGACCTGGTTCCATAGGTTTCTGTTTGGATGAAAATAGAAGAGATAGCTTTTTCCCATTTATATGGGATTCCCGTATCAGGGAGATTTTGATCCCTGGCTGTTTCCTGGTTCGTCAACATCTCAAAGATATCTTCTTTCTGAAAATCTGTATTGCTGATAATTGAATGAAGATTTTCTTTTGCAGTATCCAGTTTCGGCCAGGAAGTGTTTAGCAAAGCATTGCTTACTCCATGAATTCCAGGTTGGATAGCCGCAGGATTTTGGTTTTTGTTGGAATAATGAAACAACTCATCCTTGTCTCCAAAAAGAACATTGAATCCCACGTAATCATCATTTCGTGTGTGCAATTCGATAATCCCCGATGAAGCTCCGGAATCACTTTGCAGGTAATCAAGTACAATTTTTCCGCGGGTCGTTTTTTTCTGACTTTCCCACTCAGGGTCCCTGTAATTAGTTAATGCCCCCCATTTACCATCTTGAGAAATCCCCATCCAGGTTCCTCCTGCCTGTAAGTCTTTACCTGCAACAATCCCGGGAAACCCCTCCTGTTCCCAAACCTGTGCTTTTCTTGTAGGCCGGGCATAGAATTCATCACGGTTCGCAGCCAGTATCAGGTCGTATTTAGGGTGAGTTTTATATGCAAAAGCAATAAGGCACATTCTTAGTGAAAAAAGTTTAGTTTCAAATGCCGATCAATCTAAGCATATTGGTGCAACCTAAATAATGTT
>JAKSCW010000300.1 GCA_022360375.1 Balneolales bacterium | reverse complement strand
TGCTCAATCAGTTATTCTGTTGGTCAGTGTTTCATGGTTTTTAACCACAAATGATTCCTCGGAAGTGAATGAATTAACAGTTAATCCCGTAGTTGGTGAATTCGAGGTAAATGTTACAACCACAGGAGAACTTCGCGCGAAGAATTCCAAAGAAATTATGGGACCACAAGGGGTAAGAGATTTCCGGGTGAATAATATCCGTATCCAAACATTAATTCCTGAAGGCACTGTTGTTGAAAAAGGAGATTTTGTGGCTGAGTTAGATCGATCTGAGATTATGGGCAAGCTACAGGATGCTCAGCTTGATTTGCAAACTGCGGAATCTCAGGTAATACAGGCACAATTAGATAGTACACTGGAACTTGCACAGGCAAGGGATAATTTGATTAATCTTCGATTTGCGTTAGAGGAGCGCCAAATTGAGGTGGATCAATCAAAATACGAATCCCCGGCGGTTCAAAGACAAGCTGAAATTGAATTGGACAGAGCCGGTCGCCAGCTTTCTCAAGAGGAAAAGAACTACGAAACTAAGGTGAAGCAAGCGATCGCTAAGATTCAGGAAGTGGAAACTGAAATGACAAAAAAGCAAAACGAGATTGATAAAATTCAAAGCCTGATGAATGAGTTCACCGTTTTTGCTCCGGATAAAGGAATGGTGATTTACCGGAAAAACTGGGATGGTTCAAAGATTACTGAAGGTGAAAATATTAGTGCTTGGTATCCGGTGGTAGCTACCCTTCCTGATTTTACCATTATGGAATCTGTCACTTACATCAATGAAGTAGATATTCAAAAGATAGAAGTTGGACAGGAAGTACTTATTGGGTTAGATGCTGTTCCGGATAAGCGGCTAACAGGATTGGTTACCAGTGTGGCCAATATTGGGGAGCAAAGAAAAAATTATGACTCGAAAGTATTTGAAGTAGTTATAGAAGTAAATGAAAGTGATAGTTTGCTTCGACCTGCAATGACTACCAGTAACAAAGTATCGATTGACCGGATGGACGAGGCATTATCTATTCCCCTGGAATCTGTTTTTGCAGTCGATTCTACCAGTTTTGTGTTCAAAAAGAGCGGTAGCAACACCATCATGCAGCAAGTTGAGCTGGGATTGATGAATGAAAACTCGGTGGTCGTTCATCGGGGTGTAATAGAAGAAGATGTACTTCTTTTGTCAATGCCTGAAGATACATCTGGTATTCGAAGAGAGATGCTAAGCGATTATCTTACTCAGAACTAGGGGATTCCGTGTTACAAAAACTGCTTTATAACTTTGATATTGCTATTGAAGCAATACAAAGGAACAGACTACGCGCATTCCTTACATCACTGGGCATTATTTTTGGAGTTGCCTCGGTAATTGCAATGCTTGCAATCGGTACTGGTGCCCAGGAAGAAGTTCTGGCACAAATGGAATTACTGGGAACCAATAATGTGATAATCCAACCGGTGATGGAGCAAGTTGAAGGCTCAATTGCCGATGAAGACAATAATGGAAATCAGCCACCAAAATATTCTCCCGGACTCAATCTTCATGATCTTGAAACTATTCAGGATTTAGTTCCGCAAGTGGATTATATAAGCCCCGAAATCATTTTTGAAAGCAATTTTATTAGAGAAGGGAGGATGAGAAGCGGTAAAATTGTAGGGGTTAATGCCGATTATTTTGGGATTAATAACTTTTCCATTTTTGAAGGAGGCAATTTTACAGATCTGCAAATTGAGAATGCAGAACCGGTTTGTATTATTGGATACGATGTTAAAACCAAATTTTTCGCAGGCGAAAATGCTGTTGGAGAGAGAATTAAGGTTGGGAATCTATGGTTAACCGTAATTGGGGTGTTAGAAAAGAAGGAACTAACTACAGAGAATATTGAAAGCCTGGGCATCAGAAATTATAACCTCGATATTTTTGCACCTGCTACCACTATTCTGCTCAGGTTCAAGAACCGTGCACTGGTTACAAAAGATGACCTTGATGCAGGAATGCAGGGTAATGTGATAATTTTTGGTGCTGAAGAAGATGAAGAGGAAGTTACTACTAACTACCATCAGCTAGATAAAATCATAGTTCAGGTTTCAGATAGCCAATACAGTGTGGTAATCGCAGAAATTCTTTCTCGTATGCTCAAAAGGCGCCACAATGATGTGGTAGATTTCGAAATCATTGTCCCTGAACAATTACTTCAGCAAGAACAAAGAACCAAACGGATTTTCAATATTGTACTTTCATCAATTGCTTCCATTTCTTTAATAGTAGGAGGGATTGGAATCATGAATATCATGTTGGCTTCGGTAGTTGAAAGGTATAGAGAAATTGGGGTAAGAATGGCGGTAGGGGCTCAAAAAAAGGATATAGAAATGCAATTTCTAACCGAAGCTCTGGCTATAAGTATTACAGGTGGAATAATAGGTATTCTGCTTGGAATGGGGTTCAGTGTGCTTATTGAACTCACTGCCGATATCTCTACCATTGTGGAAGGTTCATCCATTTTCATTTCATTCGGAGTAGCTTTAGTAATAGGAGTAGTTTTTGGTTACTTCCCGGCAAAAAGAGCCGCCCAACAAGATCCAGTACACGCTTTACGTCATGAATAAAGGTACAATTTCATTCCTACTAGTTTTAGCTATTTATCTGCTTGTTAATAAAGGGCAGGCACAAACTACTATGACACTTTCGTTAGAAGAAAGTATTGAATACGCAAAGGAAAATAGTCCGCTTTCTCGTGCAGCTAGATATGCCATTGTATCTGCCAAGTGGAGGTATCGATCATTTAGAGCAGATTTATTGCCTACGTTTTCCCTCACTGGAAATGCCCCAAATTATAATAAATCGCTTTCGCTAAGAGAATTTGATGATGGTTCTACGGGATTTGTTTCGGTAAGCCAATCTGAAGCTTCTGTTGCATTAGGAATAGATCAGAGTATTCTTCAAACAGGAGGTACTTTATCTCTTTCTTCCGGGGTTTCAAGACTTGGAATTTTTAGGGATGAAAATAGCTACGAATGGCAAAGCACTCCCTTAGTTGTAAGTTTAACCCAGCCCTTGTTTCAGTACAATAGTCTGAAATGGGGAAACCGAACAGAGCCCCTTTTATATCGCATTGCCCAAAAGCAGTATGTGGAAGACATGGAGGAGATTGCATACACGGTTACCCAAGCTTACTTCGATGTACTGTTGGCAAAAATTAATATTGAAGTTGCTGACTTTAATGTAACGGTAAATGATTCTATCTATAACATTTCCCAAGGCCGGTTCCAGGTTGGAAACATTGCCGAGAACGAGCTTCTTCAAAGCGAATTGGAGTACAGAAATGCTCAGGCTTCCTTAACTACGGCAATCCTGCAGTACCAAAGATCGGAAGAAACCTTTAAGGCATTACTTGGAATTGATGATTCCGTCGAATTAGAAATTGAACTTCCACCAGTGGCTCCACAAATAGAGGTGGATGTGGATGAAGCATTTAGACTAGCCCAGGAAAACAACAGCAGTTTTCTGGAATTTGAGTTGAATGAAATTATCGCTAACCGGACATATGATCAAGCCAGAAGAAATGCAGGTTTTTCAGCTACATTAAGAGCCGATTATGGTTTGAACCAGG
>JAKSCW010000428.1 GCA_022360375.1 Balneolales bacterium | reverse complement strand
CTAGAACTCACCCTCGCAGCAGGTCTACCTTCCACTCATTCCCTAAATTCGTTCCCATTAGCGTTGTCTCAAACCTCTAATCTTTTCTTTTTTCCAAACCCGTTCTCTTTCACCGAAGTCACTTTCCCGGAAACAGTGACTTCTTCCCCGGAACCCATCAGGTGCCGAATTTGCTGAACATTGGTTCGGTCCAAATATCGGCGGGGGAAGAAGTGAAGTAAATCACTTACAGAATGGATGCCTGCAGAGCGTAAAGCATCCAACCTTGTTGCAGATAATCCTGGTAATTGGCTAAAATTCAAGTGTAATAATGATATATATCAGTTAAAAAATTAATCCGCTGAATTACCGTCAAATTATCCACAAAAAGTGAGCTTGGGATTAATTCTGAACTGGAAAGAATTTTTGATGTACAAAATAGTTGGAGTTCAATTGAAAACTTCCCTACCTTTTCAAGCTCTCGATTTGATGGCAAATAACCAAATTATTGAACAGTGCCAACTATACAACAACTTATTAGAAAAGGTAGAAAAAGCAAGATACGTAAAACCACTGCTCCGGCAATGCAAAGTTGCCCGCAAAAGCGTGGGGTTTGTACTCGTGTTTATACTACTACTCCAAAGAAACCGAACTCAGCACTTCGTAAAGTTGCTCGTGTACGATTAACTAACGGAATTGAGGTTACAGCTTACATTCCTGGAGAAGGCCACAACTTGCAAGAGCACAGTATTGTGTTAATTCGTGGCGGAAGGGTAAAAGATTTACCTGGTGTTCGATATCACATCATTCGCGGTACATTAGATACTGCCGGTGTAGAAGGCCGTACACAAAGCAGAAGTTTGTACGGTACAAAAAAGCCAAAAGGGTAACCTATAACGATTAAGAGTAATCGAGTATGCGTAGAAGAAAAGCAGAAAAACGAGACGTACAACCAGATCCAATATTCGAGGATAAATTAATCACTCGTTTCGTTAACAATTTGATGAAAGACGGCAAGAAGAATGTGGCCCGTAAAATTGTTTACCAGGCATTTGAACTTATAGAAGAGAAAACGGGTGAAGCAGGCGTGGATATTTTCCGTTCTGCGCTTCAAAACTCAACTCCTGTAGTTGAAGTTAAATCCCGTCGTGTTGGTGGTGCTACTTACCAGGTACCTGTAGAAGTTCGCCAGGAGCGTGGCACTGCATTGGGTATGCGTTGGTTGATTCGTTCAGCGCGGTCCAGAAATGATAAATCCATGTCATTACGATTGTCCAGAGAGCTCATCGATGCATCCAAGAACGAAGGTGGTGCAGTTCGTAAGAAAGATGAAACACATCGTATGGCAGAAGCAAACAAAGCATTCGCACATTTTAGATTCTAAATCACTATTCATCAACAAACATGTCTGAAGTTAAAACAGCAACTGATCCTAAAGTCCTTGATATGATGCGCAGAACCCGGAACATCGGGATTATGGCGCACATCGATGCCGGTAAAACAACTGTTACCGAGCGTATCTTGTTCTATACTGGTCGTAGCCACAGAATTGGTGAGGTGCATGATGGTGCCGCTACTATGGACTGGATGGAGCAGGAGCAGGAGCGTGGTATTACCATTACTTCTGCTGCAACTCATTGTATTTGGAAAGATCACCGAATTAATATTATTGACACCCCTGGTCACGTAGACTTTACCGTAGAGGTAGAGCGTTCTCTTCGTGTTCTTGATGGCGCTGTATTTGTGTTGTGTTCGGTAGGTGCTGTTCAGCCACAGTCTGAAACGGTATGGCGTCAAGCTACCAAGTACAAAGTTCCATGTATGGCGTTTGTGAACAAAATGGATCGTACCGGTGCTGACTTCTACAATGTTGTTGAGCAACTAGATGAAAAACTAAATGCCAACCCTATTCCTATCCAGATTCCAATCGGTCGTGAGGAAAACTTCAAGGGTGTGGTTGATTTGATCACCATGGAAGGGATTGTATGGGATGAAGCTTCTCTTGGAGCTAAATATGATGTAATTGACATCCCGGAAGACATGGTTGACTCTGTAAATGATTACCGCGTTCAGATGCTTGAATCCATTGCGGATCATGACGAGTCTTTGATGGAAAAATATTTGATGGAAGAAGAGATTTCTGCAGAAGAAATTATTGCAGCCATCCGTAAGGCAACGATCGCAAAAGACATTACCCCGGTTATGTGTGGTACAGCTCTCAAGAACAAAGGGGTTCAGGCGATGCTTGATCGTGTTCTTGATTTTATGCCTAGCCCACTTGATGTTGACGCTGTAACTGGTATTGATCCTAAAACGGAGGCCGAAGTTACTCGTGAAGCAGATCCTTCTGCTCCATTCTCTGCGCTGGCGTTTAAAATTATGACAGACCCTTATGTGGGTAAGTTGACGTTCACCCGAATTTATTCCGGTAAACTGGATAAAGGTTCGTACATCATGAACTCTTCTACCGGGAAAAAAGAGCGTGTTGGCCGTCTCCTTGAAATGCATGCAAACGATAAGAAAGATCTTGAATCAGCACAGGCTGGCGATATTGTAGCGGTAGTAGGTGTTAAAGAAGTTCATACCGGGGATACGTTCTGTGACCTGGACAACCCGGTTATCCTGGAGCAGATCACTTTCCCGGAACCGGTAATTAAACTTGCTGTGGAGCCTAAGACAAAGGCGGATAGCGACAAGCTTTCTACTGGCCTCCAAAAGCTTGCTGAAGAAGATCCTACCTTCAAGGTAAGTACAGACGAAGAAACTGGCCAGACTACCATTGCTGGTATGGGTGAGCTTCACCTTGAGATTATTGTGGATCGTTTGAAGCGAGAATTCAAAGTAGAAGCAAATGTGGGTGCTCCTCAGGTATCTTACCGTGAAACAATTTCCGGAAACGTTACTCATCGCGAAACGTACAAAAAGCAGACTGGTGGTCGCGGTAAATTCGCTGATATTCAGTTCGAAATTGCCCCGATTAGCTTCTTCGATAATTACGAAGGAAAACAAGATCGAATTTCCCGTGATGAAGGCTTCATGTTCATCAACGAGATTGTGGGTGGTAACATCCCCCGTGAATTTATTCCTTCTGTAGAAAAAGGATTTAAAGCAGCCCTTGAAAATGGTATTCAAGCCAATTACGGAGTTCAGAACATTGGTGTTCGCTTGTTTGACGGTTCATACCACGATGTAGATTCCGATCAATTGAGCTTCGAATTAGCTGCAAAGCAAGGGTTCAGAAATTCAGCTAAAAAAGCGAAACCGGTATTGTTAGAGCCGGTTATGAGAGTGGAAGTAACAACTCCGGAAGATTACATGGGAGATGTTATTGGTGATTTGAACAGTCGAAGAGGAATCATTCAAAGTATGGATACGGATCCGAATGGTTCGGTTGTAAAAGCAAACGTACCTCTTTCTGAGATGTTTGGTTACTCAACGGATCTTCGTTCATTGACTCAAGGTAGAGCAGTGTACTCTATGGAGTTTGAAGAATACACTCAGGTTCCTGATAAAATTGCTCAGGAAATCATCGAGAGTCAGGCATAAACAAATTTTAAACGAAAACTAAGTTACAAAATGGCAAAAGAGACCTTTCAACGCACCAAGCCGCATGTGAATGTGGGAACCATTGGACACGTAGATCATGGTAAGACAACCTTAACGGCGGCGATTACCTCGGTAATGGCCAAGACCTGGGGAGGCGAAGCCCAGGCCTTCGACCAGATTGACAATGCCCCTGAAGAGCGCGAGCGTGGGATCACCATAGCCACGGCGCACGTGGAATATGAGAGCGAAGTACGCCACTATGCCCACGTAGACTGCCCGGGCCACGCCGACTATGTGAAGAACATGGTAACCGGGGCAGCCCAGATGGACGGTGCGATTGTAGTAGTTGCGGCTACCGACGGTCCGATGCCACAGACCCGCGAGCACATTTTGCTGGCGCGTCAGGTAGGGGTGCCTCAAATCGTGGTGTTCATGAACAAAGTGGACCTGGTAGACGATGAGGAGCTGTTGGAGTTGGTGGAACTGGAAGTACGTGAGCTGCTGTCGAGCTACGAATTTGATGGCGATGACATCCCGGTAATCCAGGGTTCTGCCCTGGGCGCCTTAAACGGGGAAGCCCAGTGGGAAGAGAAAGTAGTGGAGCTTATCCAGGCGGTAGACGAGACGATTCCTACCCCGGAGCGTGACGTAGACAAGCCGTTCCTGATGCCGGTGGAGGATGTATTCAGTATCACTGGTCGTGGAACCGTAGCCACGGGTCGTATTGAGCGTGGGGTGGTTAAGCTGAACGAAGAGATTGAGATTGTAGGGATCATCGAGGAGCCGATGAAGAGTGTGGTAACCGGGATTGAGATGTTCCGGCGCCTGTTAGATCAGGGCGAGGCCGGAGACAACGCGGGTATTCTTCTTCGCGGGATCAACAAGGATGATATCCAGCGAGGGATGGTGTTGTGTAAGCCGGGCTCGATAACCCCGCACAAGAAGTTCGAGTGCGAGGTGTACGTGCTAAGCAAAGACGAAGGCGGGCGGCACACCCCGTTCTTCAAGGGCTACCGTCCGCAGTTCTATTTCCGTACCACCGATGTGACCGGGGCGTGCGAGCTTCCGTCGGGAGTGGAGATGGTGATGCCGGGAGACAATGTGAAGTTGTCGGTGGGCTTGATTCAGCCGGTGGCGATGGAAGAAGGCTTGCGGTTTGCGATCCGAGAGGGTGGGCGTACCGTAGGAGCCGGCGTGGTAACTAAAATCTTAGATTAAGGAGTTCTGATCCGTGGCAACACAACAAAAAATCAGAATTAAGCTGAAATCATACGATCATAATTTGATTGACAAATCAGCTGAAAAAATTATTCAAACGGTGAAGTCTACAGGAGCTGTAGTTTCAGGTCCAATTCCTTTACCAACAAGAAAAAGCATCATCACTGTTAACAAATCAGTGTTCGTAGACAAGAAGTCTCGCGAGCAGTTCGAATACCGGGCTCACAAGCGATTGATCGACATTCTTTCTACCGGTTCACAAACGGTAGATGCGCTAATGAAGCTGGAATTACCTTCCGGTGTCGATGTAGAAATTAAAGTATAAACGAACGAAAGGATCACTATTACAATGCGTGGTTTCGTAGGTAAAAAAATTGGGATGACAAGTGTCTTCGACGAGATTGGTCGCAGTATTCCTGTGACTGTTGTTGAAGTTCCAACCGCTGTTATTACCCAAATCAAAACGGAAGAAACGGATGGCTACAATGCTGTTCAGCTTTCGAATTTTGATAAAAGAGAAAAGAATGTTTCGAAATCCGTAAACGGCCATTTGGCCAAAGCGGGTTCAGGTGCAAAAGCAGTAGTAAAAGAATTCAGAAACTACATTCCTGAAGGATTAGAAGTGGGAGATGAGTTGACTGCTAGCGATGTATTTTCAATTGGTGACATTGTTGATGTTGCCGGAACTTCAAAAGGCCGTGGATTTGCCGGTGTAATTAAACGCCACAACTTTAGTGGTGTGGGCGATGAAACTCACGGTCAGCACAACCGACTTAGAGCCCCTGGTTCTATTGGTGGTGCTTCTGATCCT
>JAKSCW010000236.1 GCA_022360375.1 Balneolales bacterium | reverse complement strand
TATGACATCATTGTGGATTCAAACAATGGGTTTGTACCTGTTATAAGTACGAATGAAGATCCTGCCTTTGGCTTCAGTCTGATGGAAATCGCTCCAAGAGAATTTTCAGCATATGTCCAGGACAAAATTGAACTGAATGATATGACGATCAATGTGGGTCTGCGATACGATTTATTTGATCCCAATTACCTGGTACCTGAACTCTGGTATTTAGCAGATGAAGAATTTGTACCAGATGTTAATAATCCATCAGATAGTGTATCGAACAGAGTGGATGCTTCACTTAAGAGTCAATTAAGCCCAAGAGTTGGGCTGGCTTTCCCAATCTCTGAGACAGGTGTTGTTCGTTTTTCTTACGGAATGTTTTTCCAGGTTCCATCTTTTAATGGTATGTATAGCAATCCGGAATACTTTGTGGATGATGGAGGTAACGGAGGTTTTGGTAATCCGAATATAGATCCTGAACAAACCTCTACGTTCGAAATAGGAATTCAGCAGGGAATAACCGAGGATATTGGTATTGATGTTACTTTGTATACAAAAGATGTTCGAAATCTGACAGCCACCATTATTGAATTTAATCCTGAGGGTGCCGGTACAATAAGAAGGCAGGAAAACCGGGACTATGGTACTGTTAGGGGAGTTACTGTTTCTCTCTATCAACGACCAAGAGGAATTGTTCAATGGAATTTAGACTACACGTTGCAATTTGCAGACGGTAGTGCCTTTCTATCAGGAGAAAGTTTCGAACGCCAACGAGCCGGACTCGAAGATATCAATACGTTAGCAAGGCTGGATTGGGATAGAACCCATGTATTGAACAACATAATTACCATTCAGCCACGAAAAGAGTTTTCGTTTACGTTGGTGAACAGGTTGAATTCCGGACGACCCTATACAACCGAACGTTCAGATGTAGTTTCCTATATACCCAATGACGGTACCCGCCCAACGTCGATAATAACGGATTTGAGAATGTTTTACAGCCTTCCTGTGATAGACGCGCAATTAGTATTGCAGATCCAAAACATGTTCGACACTGATGTTCCGGTTACGGTTTATTCAGATTCGGGAAGAGGGGATTACACCGTTGACGAATTCCGTGAAGCCCAAACAGGAACAGTAGCAGGGTTAAATACTTTGGATGACTGGTTTACACGTCAGGAATTTCTTACAGCACCAAGGCGGGTTAGCTTTGGGTTAACCATTAATTTTTAAACCCAGCTTTTGGCTTAAATATGAACAGAGTTTATTCAATTGTTTTGCTCACTTGCCTGGTTGGAGGAGCCGTAAGTGCTCAGACTAGCATCCCCAGTAACTACAAAGGGGATGTGGACTGGATATCACGCGGCATTTTGAATGGAAACTTGATAGAAACAAATTACAGAAACCATGGGGAATTAGCCCGATTTGGTGACAATCCCCATGGAGTATGGCCCCGTTCAATCGGAGGGCGCCACATTGATGGAATAGGACTATTTATAGCGGGAAGGGTTACTGCAGAGCGAGTTAAATGGCCCCAATATTTCCCTGGAGCTACTACTGATACAACGCTTACGGTTGTGGCTATTAACTACAGGAATAATGGTCGTTCAAGTCCCACAGGCACAAACTGGGGTCTGCTTCCACTAAATGGATTTTTGAACAGGAACAGAATTGATCCGGTTTCGCTACGATTTGAGCGAGTACCAGCTAATAGTAATGACCGGTTCAGTTGGCCGGAATTTTGGCCGGATAAATTGAGCAATCCGGACGATCCGGGCTGGCCTGGTGCGTGGAATGGTCGATTTGGCAGGAATGTGTTTAGTACAGACCTCGAAACATTCTATGTAATGGATGACCTGAGCAACAAAGGGTATCAAATTGATCCCGAGACCAATGGTCCCAATGATCCTTTCGGAATTTACTATGCCGATCCTGCTGATTCTACTATCGGAGGTCTCGGAATTCAGATCGAAACCAGGTTCTTGCAGTGGGCAAATATCCTGGCTGAAGATGTGATGTTTATGCTATATCGAATAACCAATATAGGGGGTACGGACCATGACAGTCTTTACTTTGCAAAGGGAATCGATTATGGCTTAGGAACAGATGAAAATGATGACAATGCCTCATTTGATCCCCAGATTGATGTTGCTTATGGATGGGATTCTGATGGGGTTGGATTCAGAAGTGCGGGTGGTACTTATGATTTGGGATATACCGGATTTGCTTTCCTTGAAAGCCCCGCCGATCCATTCGACATGTTAGACAATGACGAAGACGGAATTATTGATGAACGTAGAGATTCTGGTCCGGGTATATTGATAGAAGGACAAGACAATATCCGTGCCTACGTTGAAGCAAATTATGATCTAACCAACTTCGAGCGGGTATATGGTCCGATAGAAGGGTTAAAAGCATACCAGGCAGGTTATTGGTGGACAGGTGATGAAAACCTAAGCTGGGCTTCCTTTAATGATGACGATGATGATGGTATCGTGGATGTAGGCGAGTTTTTGAATGACGATACCGGAATTGATGGGTTAGGACCAAATGATTTAGGATATACGGGCCCGGATTTTGGCGAAGCCGATGGAATTCCCCAGGAAGGAGAACGGGATTTTGATGGTTTAGATATTTTCGAATCAGATCAGATAGGACTTCGGGGATTTGACCTGGGCATTCGCTCCAACTACGAAGGCGTGGTTATGGAAGAAGATTTTCTTATTTGGCAGCAAATAGCGAGTAGTGAATTCGAGCTGGGGACCTTACCGCCCGAAGAAGAATTAAACAACAATGAACCATTTCTTTTATTTCATTCAGGACCGGTTACACTACCTCCCGAAATAAGTGATTTCTTTTCATTAGCGTGGATATTCGGAGAAGATGAAGATGATTTTTTTAAAAACAGGATAACGGCTCAAAACATATATGATGCAAACTATACGTTTGCACAACCACCATTTCCACCAACACTGACGGCCATTGCAGGTGACGGTAAAGTTACACTGGGTTGGGATACCGTTTCGGTAAACAGCTTTGACAGGTTTACCCAGGAATTCGATTTTGAAGGATACAGACTATACAAAGGCACTGATAATTTACTTTCTGATGCAAGAACCATAACCGATGTAGATGGTACTCCTACTTTTTATGAACCATTAGCTCAATGGGATCTTGTTAATGGAATAGATGGTCCGGTGGCAGTGCTTGAAAATACTTCTTCATACGATTTGGGGAACGACACAGGCCTTCAATTCTTCTACGTGGATGAAGATGTAATAAATGGCGTCACCTACTATTATGCGCTTTCTGCCTACGACAGGGGAGTTCGGGATTCCACCGGTACTTTAGAGATCGACCCTCAGGAAAATGTATTTAACTTTGGAGTGGATCAGTTTTTCAATCTTGTTTCCACTTCTCCCAATGCTGAAGTTGTTACCCCCCGGAGCAATGTAGCAGGTTTTATTGACGCTGGCACAAACGATGATTTATCGAGGGTGACCTCTGGTGAAGGGACCGGATCAATGTCGATAGAAATTGTTGCTGAACAGGAAGTTAAGTTTGGCGATACGTACCAGGTTACTTTTTTTGATTCCCTGGATACTCGTGAGAGTCCAAGGTTTTACCAAACAAGTGCTTTTTCTTTAATAAACGTTACGGAATCGGATACCATTTTTTCAAGAAGGGAATTTGAAACTACTACTCCGGTGCTTGATGGATTCATCCTGGGGTTTGAAAATGAAGAAGAAATAGCTCTTAGCCAAAGCCTTTCAGGCTGGGTTGGAAATTACCAAACCGATAATGAACAAATCAGTTCAGATCCACGACAACTGGATGGCTATGAGACAAACTGGATTTCTTCAGTTACAGTAGAAAGCATTCCTGACCGGGAACTGACTCCCGATGATTTTGAACTTCGCTTCTTTGATGAGGATGTATATTTCCCTCCCAGGAACAGTCTCGGAGTGCGGGATTCTTTACCATTTATTGCCTATAACCTTACTACTGAAACAGCCGCCGATATCATTATTATCGACAATGATGATTCTGAAGATTTTTCTCTGGGAGATGATCTGATTATCACGGAACGGTTCGGAATTTTCAGGAACAGGTACAAAGTGACTTTCAATCTTCCTAATTCCGCAACTGGTTCTATTGCTCCAAAAGAAGGAGATATTCTTCGTATTGCTAATAGCAAACCTTTTAGAGAAGGAGATGTTTTCATCTTTACACTTACTGGCAGCAGAATCGACAACGAACTTGCCAGGTCTGAATTGGATGATATATATGTGGTACCAAATCCCTACTTAGCCTATTCCTTGTATGAGCCAACGTTAAGTCGCGAATTAGAAGGGAGAGGTGACAGGAGGGTTCGATTCAAAAATTTACCTCAGCAGTGTACTATTCGGATTTTCAACGTGCGAGGTGAATTGATTCGGGAATTGGAACACTCTTCAACCGATGGCAATGGTGAATTAGAGTGGGACCTAAGAACCAAGGATGGTCTTGATCTTGCTTATGGGATGTATGTTTTCCATGTAGAAGCTCCCGGACTTGGAGAGAAGATTGGTAAAATCGGGATTGTTAAATGATGGTAATAAGAAAAATATCTTATTTAGTGGTTTTAATCGGACTGGTGTTTACATGGGATGTTTTTGCCCAAAGTAAGGTAGGAACAACCGCAGCACCATTTTTAACGCTTGGTACCGGTTCAAAAGGAACAGCATTAGGTCATGCATATACAGCTGAGGCCAGGGGTGCGGATGCAATCTTTTGGAATCCTGCGGGGATAGCCATACCTGTTCAGGAAAAAACTGGTTCCGTAATGTTTTCTAATTATCAAATGTTTGCTGATATCCAATATAGTGCGCTAGGTGTGACTATTCCTCTCACTAAAAATGGAGGGGTGATTGGAATAGGAGGTGGTTTTGTAGACTATGGAGATGAACCCGTTCGCACGGAAACACAACCAGAAGGAACGGGGGAAATATATAGCGCGAATGATTTAGTTATTGGAATTACCTATGCACAACCTTTTACAGACAGATTTTATATGGGAGGACAAGTAAAATATGTCTCTCAACGAATTTGGGACATGACCGCAAGTACGGTGGCGGTTGATATAGGACTCACCTTAATCACCGATTACTTTAATGGTTTAACCCTTGCTGCTTCGATA
>JAKSCW010000131.1 GCA_022360375.1 Balneolales bacterium | reverse complement strand
TATCTGAGTGGCTTTCGTTTTAACGTAAATGCCTTCTTCAATCTCTTTAATCAGCACCACTTTTCCATCAGCCGGTGAGATAATGAGATGCTCGTTAACCGGGGGGTATCGGTCCGGATCACGAAAAAAGTAAATTACGATACCCCACATTACAAAAAAGCAAGTATAGATAACGTATGCAAACCAATGGTCTACAAAGGAATACGTACAATAGGTAACAATAGCCAAAACTACAGAAGCAAGAGCCATTGAAGAATAACCATCCTTTGCAAACATGTCAGAAATACTTCAAAACATCATTGAAGATTACAAATACCATTAAAGTCAGGAGCATGAAAAACCCAACATTTTGAGCAATTATTTTGAATTTTTCAGAGGGTTCTCTTCGGGTTATTCCTTCATAAATCAAGAACACCAGGTGACCTCCATCCAATGCAGGAATTGGAAGAATATTCATAATAGCGAGGGTAATACTCAGCAGAGCGGTAATGGTCCAAAAACCGTCCCATCCTGAGCGATCAGTAGCGTCTTTGGTAATATTTGCAATTGCAATTGGTCCCCCAAGATTTTGACGAACCGAAATGTCACCCGAAACCATCCGGGCAAACCCTCCTAAGATACCTGTAGTTTGCTCTATGGTTTGATTCCAGCCATCACCAATGGAAGCAAGGAAGCCCAGACGAATATGTTCCCCGCCGGACATTGCCAAATCAGGAGCTGCAATACCGATTATCTGGTTTTGAGGGGTAATTAAAGCATTGAAAATTGAATCTCCTCGTTGCACTGTGAAATTGATTTCTCCCTCTGCCGCCCTGATAATGGATGTCAATTGCATCCAGTATTTTACTTCAACACTATCTGCTGCAATAAACTTATCTCCTGCTCTTAACCCGGCTTCATGGGCCGGGTTCCCAACCGAAACACTAGAAACTATGCTGGGTAATGCATATTCGACACCAATAAATCCACGTGTTTGTAAACTATCCAGATAATTTGAAGACACAGGAATATCGATTTCCTGACCATCTCTTATCACCTGGTAAGTGAGATTGCTGGAAGTTATTACAGCCGGAGAAACCAATTCTTCAAAGGTTGTTACTGCTTGTCCATTTACTCCCACGATATGATCATCCGTACGAAATCCCATTTCATACATCAGTGAAGTTTCCGGAACATACACACCATCCACATTATCCAGAGGAAGGGTTAGCTTTCCGTTAACCATGGTCATTCCACTAAAGATGAAAAATGCCAGAATCATATTGAAAATCACCCCAGCTGTAATTACAATGATACGCTGCCATACTGGTTTACTTCGATATTCCCATGGTTCCGGTTCTTTGTTCAGGAATTCAGTATCCATGCTTTCGTCTACCATTCCGGCAATTTTTACATACCCTCCAAGTGGGGTAGCGCCAATACAATAGTCCGTTTCTTTATATTTAAATCCCCAGATTCTTGGCGGGAAACCAACTGAGAACCTGTCTACCTTCATTCCGAATGCCTTTGCGGCTAAAAAATGACCCAATTCGTGAATGAAAACCAGGATCATTAAGGCACCAATAAAAATTCCAATCGTTTTTAGTATCTCAAAAATTTCCATTTATTCAATTGATTCGTGAAGCGAAATCCCGTGTTTCGGTATCTATTTCTTGTAAGCTGTGAAGATTTAGTGAATAGCCGTTTGATAGATTCTCTAAACTTTTTTCTATGATTTTTGGAATGTCAATATAACCAATTTCTTTGTTTAAAAACCGTTGAACCGCCACCTCATTACTGGCGTTAAGTATGGCAGGGTCCAGCTCTTCTCCTTCAATGCAATTCATTGCTAACCGAACACAAGGATATCGATCATATTCAACGGGGTAAAAAGTAAGTTCTTGTGTTTTTGACCAATCCATTCTTGGTGTTTGTAGTGGCAATCGACCGGGGTAACTAAGGGCATAAATAATTGGCACTTTCATGTCCGGTAAACCAAGTTGTGCTTTACTTGATCCGTCTGCAAAGGTTACGATAGAATGAATAATTGACTGGGGATGTATAACAGGCTCTATTTGTTCCAAAGGAAGGCCAAAAAGCCAGTGCGCTTCGATAATTTCAAGGCCTTTATTCATCATGGTTGCAGAATCAATAGTGATCTTTGCCCCCATTTCCCAATTGGGGTGCTTAAGGGCTTGTTCAACGGTTACCTCTTTAAGTTTTTCACTTGGAAAATCCCGAAATGGTCCTCCGCTGGCAGTAATAACTATTTTTTCAATGGATGATACATCTTCCCCTACTATACATTGCAGCATGGCACTATGCTCAGAATCGATAGGGATTAATTCAGCTTCTGTTTTATTCAACAGGTTTGTAATCAACCTGCCTCCAACTACCAGTGTTTCTTTATTAGCTAAAGCCACTCTTTTTCCACTTTTTAATGCCGCATACGTTGGATTAAACCCTGCAAAGCCTACTAAACTGTTAATTATTATATCCGCCTCTTGCAACGTAGCTAATTCAATAAGAGACTCCTCTCCGCATTTGATGGTGGTACCGGAAGTAATTTGTGAGGAAAGTGTACGGTAGAACTCCTCATTACGAATGGACGCAAACTTTGGCTTGAATTCATCCACTTGTTCAGCCAATAAACCTGCATTGGAGTTTGCCGATAATGCAACTACTTCAAACTTCTCGGGATGCTGACGAACAATTTCAAGCGTTTGTGTGCCAATGGATCCAGTTGAACCAAGTATGGAAAGCCGTTGTTTATTCAAATCTATCAGGAACTGGTATTCGGTTAATATGAACTTATTTTAAGCGCAATTGGTGCAACAGTTCCACCAATAGAACTACTTGTAGTTCAGAGAGTGAGAATATAACAACACTTTATCATCAATAGTGCCTGGTTGTGGCAATTTATATTTTGGCCATTACAAAAATTATCAAAACCGGTTCAAAATTGATTGTATCCCTTTTGTAAGAAATATGAACTGGTGGGAGTTATACGGCTTTAAGCATCATTACAAAAACCCGGGCTATTCTAATGCCTGATGTGTTTATTTGATAAGGGTCATTTTTCTATTAATGGAAACATTGCCTACCTGTAAACGGTAAATATAAACCCCGCTAGCCAACTGCCTGGCATCAAAGCGAGCGGAATACCTACCCTGAATTTTTGTTTCATCCACCAGGGTCATCACTTTTTTACCCAGTAAATTGAACACTTCCAGACGTACTTTTGCCTGACGAGGTACTTCAAAATTAATGGTTGTGGCAGGATTAAATGGATTAGGATAGTTCTGATAGAGTGCAACCCGGGTTGGTAAATCTTCTGCCAGTTCATTTACTACGGTTTTAATCTGGCTTATCTGCAAAATAAAGCGAGGTTTGTTTTCACTTTTTGCAAGCAAACCAGGCATTGGCTTATGCTTAGAGAACTGTTGATTTGTTGATTTTTGAACTTCTTCGTTTAACAAAAACTCATATTCGCTGTTGGAACTTAATGATATTGAGGTCCCTTCGTCATTATCGATTAAAGTAATTTCAATTCCTTCGGGTAATTTGATGAGATCCCACGAAAGTATATGCTCGCCATTCAAAGAGCTTCCATCTATGTATAAAGGGATTTCAATTTCTTCTTCAAATGTTATTGGCAGGGCATTAATGCTAAGTTTTGAGCCTTCTTCAGAAGATGCGGTGGAAATTGAAAGCCATGTATTATTAAATGAAGCCAGCTGGTAAGCATCATATGGATCATTTTCCAGGGATGCAGAGGCATCAAAAAGTATAATCGATTGTGTAGAAATTGAATTTCCTTTCAACGTAAAAACAATTTCCGGTACCGTTGACTTTTTTAGTAATACAGATGAAGTATCTTTTTTCACTGCTTCGCCTATGGAAAGAGCAGGACTATCGGCATTTGCTTTCACAAAAAATCCCTGGCCAGGTGCAATTATACCGTCCCTTTTAGTACCCGTTAGTCCGTTCCAGCTTAACCACGCTCCGGTATTACTATTCGCTGTGTCACTCCAAATGTAAAAGGTATTGTCAAGGTTTGATGAAGTCCAACCTGAAGCTGCATCCCAATCTATTGCCGATAAAAATGGGTTACCAAGTAAATTCCATCCCATGCTATCGGCATCACTGGTAGAACCTGAATCTTGATAATAAAGTGAAGGGGAAACGGTTCCTGACGCAGAAGAACCCTGTTGAACTAAATATTTGGGAAACCCTTCTGAAACACCATCAAAATCATCATCACTGAATACGTAAACAATGAACCCGGAACCAGGTTCCGGAACTTCCGATCCATTCGAAACAGGTACATACGAACCACCATTCCATGCATAAACATTGTAAGCATCTCCTGATCCACCATCAGAGCTTGTAAAACCCTGAGTCCAGATATTCTCCATGAGTTCTGCATATGAAAGGCCATCAAATCCTGATGAGAGCACCCTCCAGCCTTCATCACCTGTGATCTTATGAATAGTTGTTCTGTTATTCCCTGTATCTTGTAAATACGGGAGAGTTCCTCCCTCATTTATACTCCATGTGTTGGTGAAATCCCAATTCGAAAAATTGGTTTCTTGCTTCATCTGGGCCGTTGTGAGCCCGGTTCCGGTACCTCCGGTGCTCTTCCCGCTGGTCTCGGTATTCCAGTAGTTGTCCGAAGCGGTACCTGCATTTACTCTTCCAATAAATCCATTGGTATAGGTTCCGTTTGCATTCACAAGCCCGGTTGAAAAACTATTGCTTACCGTACCATCTTCTTTTGATCCGGCAAATCCTCCAACATTAGGATTATTTGCTGTGCTTGTTACATTCCCGGTTGCATAACTGTTGGTAATATTGTTTGAATTTGGTTGGTTTGGTTCGCCTGTTGCTCCTATAAACCCTCCGGTTCCACCCGTGTCAAAGCCTCCAGTTTCTTCAGCCCCTCCTGAACTGGTCACATCTCCCGTTGCAAAGGAATAATTTATGTCACCCCTATGGG
>JAKSCW010000133.1 GCA_022360375.1 Balneolales bacterium | reverse complement strand
CTGCTGTGGAATTTATGTTTACCTGGTGCCTGGCTTCTTTTACAGAAGGAAGAAGAGACTGGGCTGAAGTTTTGAACAAACCCGGGTATGATGGGGAGTGGTAAAAATCATGAACCAGTTACACCCAACTATTCGGGAAATCAAAGAAAAAGCTGTTCTGGCAGTTGTCCGGCTACCTGATTCGGAAGACGCTAACCTGGTAACAGAAGCTCTGCTTAAAGGAGGCGTTTCCGGCATTGAAATAACTCTCTCAACACCAAATACCTTTGAAGTCATTAAAAAAATCAGTTCTGAATTCGGAGCTGATGCATTGGTTGGAATTGGCTCAGTGACTTCGATTGAGCATGCAGAACAGGCAATACAGGCAGGAGCAAAATATGTAGTATGTCCTGTTTTTAAACCGGAAATTGTCGATTTCACCAGAAAGAAAGGAATTCCGACTATTCCGGGTTGTTTCACTCCCACTGAAATTCAAACAGCATTTGAAGCAGGAGCCGAAGTTATAAAAGTATTCCCGGCCGATAGCCTCGGAATGAGTTTTTTCAAAGGGGTTTTAGCTCCTTTGCCTCATTTAAATTTGATTCCCACCGGTGGGGTTTCCCTTACAAACGCCGGGCAATGGTTGAACCACGGAGCATTTGCCGTTGGAATTGGCAGCGCGTTAATGGATAAAGCAGCCATCCGGGAAAAAAAATTCAGCAAATTAACGCAGAACGCTAAAATCCTGATGGAAAGCATTCACAATCGATAGATATATTTACTATGGCAAAACAAGTAGTCACCTTTGGAGAAATTATGCTTCGGCTTTCCACACCCGGTTTCTCCCGGTTCTTCCAGTCTCAATCATTCGATGTAAACTATGGAGGTGGTGAGGCTAATGTGGCAGCCGCATTAAGCAACTATGGACTGGATTCTTATTTCGTTTCAAAAATCCCGACGCATGAGATTGGTCAATCTGCAGTAAACCAACTTCGTAAGTTCGGAGTAAACACCAAATTCATTATCCGGGGTGGGCAGCGGCTTGGTATCTATTTTTTAGAGACCGGAGCCAGTCAGCGTGCTTCAAAAGTTATTTACGACCGTAGCAACTCAGCTGTAACTCAAATGGAACCCGGTGAAATAAACTGGGAAGAAGTGTTTGCTGGAAAAGACTGGTTTCACTGGACTGGCATTACTCCGGCACTGGGCAAACAAGCACAAAACAATATTTCGGAAGCATGCAAAGCAGCAAAGAAAGCAGGAGTACGGATTAGTTGTGACCTGAACTTCAGAAGCAAGCTTTGGACAACCGAAGAAGCACAGGCCGTTATGAATCCTTTAATGGATTACGTGGATGTGTGTATTGCAAATGAAGAAGATGCGGACAAAAGCCTTGGATTAAAAGCCGGTACTACGGATGTGCATTCCGGCCATTTAGACGAAGAAGGATACTTCAACCTGGCACAGAAACTCAAATCAACGTATGGATTCGATACAGTTGCAATCACCCTTAGAGAAAGTCATTCGGCATCAATGAATGGCTGGAGTGCTTTGCTGCTGGATGATAAAGAGTGCAGTAGTCCGGTTCGTTCAACACACTATGAAATCCAACTGGTAGACCGTGTTGGCGGTGGCGATTCCTTTGCCAGTGGTCTTATATATGGTCTCACAAGTCTTTCCTCAACCAGGGATGCCCTGGAGTTTGCTGTAGCAGCCTCATGCCTGAAGCAAACGATCCCGGGAGATTTTAACCTGGTAAGTGTTGAGGAGGTAACCAAGCTCCTTAAAAGTGGTGGTGGTGGAAGAGTAGAACGTTGATAAATAACTATGAAAACCAATCGAAGAGGGTTTATTTCTAAGTCAATAAGCATGGGCCTTGGCCTCCCTTTAATGTCTGGTGTACATACCCATAACCCTGAATCAATATTTCCTTCGAAGTCTGCGCTGATTTATTCAAATCCCCTTTCCACCCCTTCCGATCTGAAAGACTTTACCATAGAGGGTAAGGCAGAGCTTAGTTTTCCAAATAAACGGTTGCGTATGCAGAATGCATTACCTGTTTCTGAAGGAAAAAAAGCACATTTCGTTGTATGGTGTACAAATGATTTTCCAGCAGACATTAAAGTAGAATGGGAATTCTACCCAGTTGGAGAGCCTGGGCTATGTATGATCTTTTTTGCTGCAAAAGGGG
>JAKSCW010000282.1 GCA_022360375.1 Balneolales bacterium | reverse complement strand
TATTGCAGGATTTGCAAACACGCCAGTTAAAATGGCACCCGCGATTCCAACGAGGCCGTGGATTCCGAATGCATCTAATGTATCATCATGGCGCACCCACGATTTAAGATGAACCACTCCCCAGTATCCAACTAAGCCGGAAATAATTCCGATTGCTAAAGCACCGGAGACATCCACGAACCCAGAAGCAGGGGTTATCCCCACAAGGCCCGAAACAGCTCCTGAAGCCATCCCGATTAGTGTTGGTTTCTTCACAATAAACCATTCGATGGTTAACCAGACCAGTGCGCCTGCACATGCCGCTACATTCGTAACAAGAAGGGCATTAGCAGCTACTCCATCAGCCGCAAGTTGACTTCCGCCATTGAATCCAAACCAGCCAAACCACAGGAGTGCAGACCCGAGAATCATGAATTTAATCGAGGAAGGTTTGCGGACTTCTTCAAGGCTGTGTTCCATGCGTTTTCCAACCAGGTAAGAAAGCACCAGTCCGGCCACTCCTGCATTAATGTGAATCACTGTTCCACCGGCAAAATCCATTTCTCCGCTTTCGCTTAAGAATCCGCCACCCCACACCCAATGGGCGATGGGAGCATATACGGCAATTACCCAAAGAACAGTGAAAATTCCCCATGTTGAAAATCGAACACGTTCAATAATGGAGCCACTTACAATGGCTACAGCGATAGCGGCAAAAGTTCCCTGGAAAACTACAAACAATAACTCAGGGATGGTTCCGCTTACATCATCAACCCCGATTCCCCGAAGCAGGATGTGATCAAGGCCACCTATAAAACCATTGATGCCGTTTCCATCGCTAAAGGCGAGTGAGTACGCAATTACAACCCAAATAATGGTTCCGGTACAAAATGCCATGTAGCTCATACCGATGGTATTGAGAACATGCTTATTCTGTGTTAATCCCCCATAGAATAAGGCAAGCCCAGCCGGGGTCATAAGCATTACAAGGGCAGTTGCGATAAGAAGCCATGCAGTGTCCCCTGAATTAATGGTTGCTTCTGCTTCCTGTGCGAATGCAGTTATAGTCGTAATCGCTGTAATAAACAGCGTAGCTGTGATCTTTTTCATGTAAAAGGTACTCCGATAAGTAGTAATAATAAGTTAGTTAGGTTTGGAGAGTATAAAGCAGATTAGACAAAAATACTTTAAGAAATATGAGTAATTACCTAAAAAAATTAGCACAAATAGAATTGGAAGGGCTTTTTTGAGTTAAATGCTAATAAAAGCCTAAAAGTTTAAGCTTTACTTTGAATCTCAGACAATTTAGCCAAAGCTCTTTCTTTGAGGTTTTCGAACTGGTTTTGGGGAATATGTCCGGTACTGAACTGCATAAACAACCAAACGATGTAAGTAGCGATTACATCTTCGTAGCAATAGTGTTCTATTAAATCCAGTTCGTTGCGTTTGAACATTTCATACACCTGGTTTCCTTCCCCGGTTTGCTTGAAGGGGATACCTATTAACTGACCAAGATGCTTTAGCTTTGGCCACGAACTGGCTCCGTAGTTACTGAATTCATCTACCAGATCGATGTTATGGCGGCTGTATCGGTACCGAATATCGTAGTCGCTCATTCGTACCGGCATCTGTAGGCCATGCTTCATAGCACGGTAAGTGAGCACAGGAATATCAAACCCTTTCCCATTGTGATGGATTAAGCCAAAGTCTTTAAAGGTATTTATAGTTTCGAAGATTTTTTTTAATCCCTCTGCTTCATCTGTTCCGTGCCAGCCTGCTTTTTGTTTTGGACCACCGGTGGGTTCGATCCAAAGCCCCACCCAGGAAACCATCCGATGGTACATCGGCGGAAGAAATCCTGATTTATTCCGGGCCAGTTCTTCACTGGCTGTTTCCAGCAGAACCTCTTCATCAGATTCTGCATCATCCAAAACAATTCGTATAAATTCGATGTCGGGAATGGTTTCTAAATCGAAAATAAAATACATGACTCCTTGTTTTTTGGGAGTATAGGTATTGGGCTATTAAAATGCTCAGTGATTTAATTAACAGATACTTCGAAGTTGGGAATAATTAAACTATCGGTAACGAAAAAGAAAGAAATATCGTGGTTAGGAATAACGTAAAGTATCGATAGGATTGGTTTGAGCTGCTTTTAACGACTGAAAACCCAGGATCAGGAATGTAATAAACCCAACCAGGAAAGCACCCAGCAAGAAAGAATAAATACCCAGGTTAACCTGGTATGCAAAATTTTTAAGCCAGGTATTCATCCCATAATAAGCCAGAGGCCATGCGACCATATTAGCTATGGTAAAGAGTAAAAGCGTTTCCCTGGATATTAGCCCAACCACGTTTTTTGAAGAAGCTCCCAAAACCTTCCGAATTCCAATTTCCTTTTTCTTTTGTTCAACTGTAAACACGGTGAGCCCAATAACACCAAGGCAAGTGATAAAAACGGCCAGCGATGCAAATGCAAAAAGAATAGTTTGCAGGTTCTTTTCTGAAGTATAATACTGGCTATAAATTTCATCCATAAACTGGTAATTGAAAGGCTCTTTTGATGTGGAGTGTTTTTCCCATGTCTGTTGCACATAGGTTACCGTATTTTGGATATTCTCAGGCCCGATTTTAACAAAAACCATGGGCGAGAAGCGATTATATCGAACTACAAAAGGAAGAATACTGGAATGCAGGCTTTCGAAGTTGAAATCCTTAAGCACCCCGATTACATGACCTTTTTGCCCATCATATTCAAATGCTTTCCCGATGGCTTCCTGGGGGGAGGACCAGCCAATTTCTGCTATCGCCGTTTCATTGAGGATAAACGCTTCAGTTGCATCAGTAGCCCGGTCTTCAGAAAAAGTCCTTCCTGCCAGTAATTGCATTTCGAAGGTTTCAAGAAAACCATAACCAACTTCAAGCCACCTTAATGCCGTTTCGGTTTGAATCATTTTGCCATTTATCTCAGCAAGAGTTGGCGTATTTGGAAAATCTGATGCTACACTATACAAAGGACGCACAACTGCCCTGCCTACTGAACTAATATTTGAATGCTGTAGCAGCTCTTGCTTAAAAAGCTCATTTTCCCACGGAGTCCCGCTTGGAATAACGGTGTATAGCACACGTTCATTTTCAAATCCAAGGTCTTTTTTCTGTATATAATCCAGCTGTTGAAAAACAATCCCTGTTGAAATAAACAGAAGAATAGCGATCGAAAATTGAAAAACAACTAAAACCTTCCGGAGCCCATGATTCCTGATGCCAGCTCCTGGTTTACCTTTCAGAACATTAACAGGTTGAAACAGAGACAAAAACAAAGCGGGGTAAATACCGGAAAAGAGACCAGTTAAAACCGCAAAGCCAATAAACAAATACCAAGCTTCCTTATATGGGATGTGAAGTGCTTTATCAACAAAAGTGTTATATGTTGGTAACAGTATTTCGACCAGAAAAAGACCGATCACTAAAGCTAAAAGCGCAAATGCAATCGATTCACTTAAAAACTGTTTCATCAGCTGTTTTCTTTGGGCTCCAAAAGACTTTCGAACTCCTATTTCTCTGGCCCTGTGAACCGACCTTGCTGTGGCCAGATTCATAAAATTAATGCTGGCCATGAGTATTATTCCCACTGCAATACCCAGGAGTAATATTACCAATTGCAGGTCGCCCCTTATGGCCCTGTCTGAATTGAGATGGTTTGACCGAAGATGAATTTCGGGTAAAGGCTGAAGAAAAAATGACCGGGTTGATGCCTTTGTACTTCCTTCATGTTTAACCAAAAAATCATGTAGCTTATCTTCTATAGAAGAAACTTGTTGCCCATCTCTTAAAAGCAAATAAGTAGATACAAACTGGTTACTCCAGCCCGGGTTATTTCGGTTTATATCTTCTAAAGTTGAAAAGGAAACGAGAGCTTCGAACTGAAGATGAGACTTTGAAGGAATCTTCTGGAGAATACCGGTTATCTGAAGAGCCTGACGTTCCTGTCCGTGTACGTTGAAATACAGAAACTGGCCGACTGGTTCGGTATCCCCAAGCAGCTTTTTTGCCAGAGATTCTGTTATTACAATTGAATATGGATTAGAAAGTGCCGTAGCAGGGTTACCCGATGAAAGGGGAAAAGTGAAGACCTCAAAAAAAGTAGGTGTTGCATAATAGGTTTCTGAACCCTCCGGGACTACATAAGTTTCATTAAAACCAAGCATCACAGGAGCGGTAATGCCCAGCTGCGTTACTTGTTCAATCCCGGGAAATTCATGCACTAATGCGGGGCCTACTAAAGGTCCGGCATACGGAACATGGGATTGCTCACCAGGGGCTTTGAATTCCTGGGTAAGTCTGTAAATGTGATTAGCATTGCTATGAAAACGATCGAAACTATATTCATCGTAAACATACAGTGAAATCAGGACAGTGCAGGCAATACCAATAGCAAGCCCGGTGATGGTTATGAAGGAGAAAAATTTGTAACGGAATAATTGACGGACGATAGTTTTTATATAATGAGCCAGCATCCTGCACCCTTATCATTTGATTTTATAGAGAGTAATAAAATATTTTGTCATTCCATATTAAGCAGATCGGCTTTTTAAAAAGGAAAACTTAACACCAACCCAATGAAAGACTTAAAATATCTTGCAGCTTATATCAATCCTGTTTTAGCTGCGGTTGGGTTATGGCTTGGAGGATTCTATGCGTGGGGTGCTGTTATCTTCTCTTTTGTATTGGTTCCTTTTTTGGATCAAATCGGCCCGGTTGATACTTCAAATGTGGATGATGAAAAGAGAATGGAACTACTTGGAAAGCGGGTTTTTGATTGGTTACTGTACCTGAATATTCCTGTGGTTTATGCAATAATTGGGTTATTCGTGTTCCAGTTAAATAATTCAGTAATGGGGATTTCCGAATTGATAGGGAATATCCTTTCTACAGGTATTGTAATTGGCTCCTGTGGAATTAATGTGGCGCATGAATTGGGGCATCGAAAAACAACCTATGAGCAGGTATTGGGGCAGGTTCTCCTGGTTCCGGCGCTTTATACTCACTTTTTTATTGAGCATAATCGAGGCCATCATAAATACGTGGGAACTGAAAAAGACTCTGCCAGTGCCAAAAAGGGAGAATGGTTATTTTGGTTCTGGATAAAATCACTAGTGGGGAGTTACAAAAGTGCCTGGGAACTGGAAGCCGAACGCCTGAAGAAGGCAAATACTTCGTTCTGGAGTGTCAGGAACCAAATGTTTCAATTCACTTTTATTCAGATCGTTTATTTAGGCATCGTTCTCTATTTCACATCCTGGGCTGGGTTAGCAATTATTGTTGCCAGTGGTTTTGTTGGCATTCTTTTACTGGAAACCATCAATTACCTGGAGCATTATGGTCTTCGTCGCAAGAAACTGGACAACGGACGATATGAGAAAGTTCGTCCTGTTCATTCCTGGAATGCCAATTATCAATTTGGGCGAATTGTGCTCTATGAATTAACCCGGCATTCCGATCATCATTACACAGCAAGTAAAAAATACCAGGTTTTAGACCATCATGATGAAGCACCCGAGCTTCCATTTGGTTATCCGGCTATGATTTTAATAGCGCTTGTTCCGCCTTTGTGGTTTTTTATTATGGATAAGCGAATACCCGAAGCCCTTTGAATGTAGCTTTGTTGGGTCAAATTTTTTTCAGGAAAGAAAATCAGGGGGTTAACTCACCAGCCAGGTTTTTGGTAAAAGCGGTTTCGATCGTTGCTTTATCTTCATATTGATGAAGCAGCCACATCATCTTTGTAAGAGAAGCTTCTAAGGTCATATCACCACAGGAAATAGCCCCGGCTTTTAGTACGGCTCTTCCGGCGGGATAGGTACTTAGCTTTACTGCATCGTGATCCGCCTGGGAAATAACTGACAGAATTACGCCTTGCTCCCTGCAACGCTTCATAAACGGAAGCAGGTTGAAATCGCCTTTTGTTGGAATGTTACCGCTTCCAAATGATCGAACAATGATTGCCCGTAGTTTCGAAATGTCCATTTTCATGAGAAAATCTGTATTCAGAGATGGAAATACAGTAAGCACTACTAATTCGTTGGAGAACCCCGTTTGTATTTCAAACCGACCCGAAACAGGTGGATTCATATAATGGGATTTGATTTCTAAACCTATAACGGCAAGGGGATCAAAGTTTGGACTTCCGAAAGCATCAAAATCTCCAATGCTCAACTTGGTAGCACGATTACCCCGGTATACATGATCATTAAAGCAAATGGCTACCTCTCGCAAATCTTTAGTGGCCATTTCAATCGAGTTAATCAGGTTTCGGCGTGCATCGCTACGAATAGAAGCCAGGGGAACCTGGCTTCCGGTAAAAATCACTGGCTTAGCAAGGTTTTTTAGTGAAAAGGAAAGAGCAGAAGCGGTGAAGGCCATCGTATCGGTTCCATGCAGGATTACGAAACCGTCATATTCTTCGTAATAGTTGTGAATACATTCGGCCAGCCTGATCCAGTGAGTATGATTCAAATCCGAACTATCTTCAAAAAAAAGAGGAAAAGTATGAATTTCAGCAAGTTCCCCTAACTGGGGAGCCCGTTCCTTTAAGGTCTTGCTCCATGCAACCGGGTCAAGTTCAACTCCATCGCCTTTTGCACTCATAGCTATGGTTCCGCCGGTCTGAATTAGCAGGATATTTTTCATCTTGATTCTTAGTGTGAGTAGTTTAACTTGTCTTCACATTCTATTCACGAATGTTCTGCATGTTCATTGACAAATCAAAGCGCAAATTGGAAAAGCGCTTTTCTAATTTTGATTTCGAGTGGCTCGAAATCTAATTCAAAAAAACAGGAGCTCACCATGAAAGTTTATAGTCCTACACGAATCCGTAACGTTGTGCTGTTGGGCCATTCCGGCTCCGGTAAAACAACGCTTGCTGAAACTATGTTGTTTGAATCCGGAGCCATTAACAGAAGAGGTACTATTCAGGATAAAAACACCACATCCGACTATCACGATCTGGAAAAAGAAAAGGGGAAATCAATTTTTTCATCATTCATGAATCTTGATTGGAGAGGGCACAAGATTAATTTAATCGATACACCAGGCACCTCTGATTATATAGGTGAAGTAGTAGGGGCATTAAAAGTTGCTGATACAGCCATTGTAACATTAAATGCAGAGAACGGGGTTGAAGTAGGTACAGACTCACTCTGGAAATACGTACAGAAATATGAAATTCCATCATTGTTTGTAGTGAACAAACTGGACAATGAACGTTCCGATTTTTGGAAAGCCGTTGAGCAAACTAAAGAACATTTCGGCCGTGAAGTGACTGTGGTGCAGTATCCGTACAGTGAGGGATCAGACTTCCATGCAATCATCGATGTACTTCGGATGACCATGTATGAATTTCCGGAAGGTGGGGGAAAGCCTGATAAACTCCCAATCCCCGATTCAGAACAAGAAAGAGCAGCACAATTACATCAGGAGTTGGTAGAGGTAATCGCGGAGAATGATGAAACGTTGATGGATATTTATTTTGAACATGGTGAGCTCGATGAAGAGCAAATGCAGAATGGGCTTCATCTGTCGATGATTAATCGAACTATTTTCCCGGTGTTTTGCTCATGTGCTACCCGAAATATGGGTACGGGGCGTGTTATGGGTTTTATCGATGATGTTTGTCCTAACCCGTTGGAAGTGAGTGCCCCTAAAACTGCAGAAGGTGAAGATTTCGTGATGGATGAGGAAGGCAGGCCAGTGATGTTTTTGTTTAAGACACATTCTGAATCTCACGTAGGAGATTTGATTTATTTTAAAGTATATGGCGGAAATGTTCTTGCAGGAATGGATTTGAATAACAGCCGGACTTCCAATACGGTGCGCCTTGGAAACCTGTATTTGACCGAAGGACACAAACGCATAGAAATATCGGAGGTAAAAACGGGTGATATTGGTGCGGTTGTAAAGCTAAAAGATAGTGAAGTCAGTGATACGCTTTCTGAGAAGGGTCATGGCGTGGAATTGGACGAGATTCATTTTCCTACAACTACTATTCGCACTGCTGTTAAGCTTAGTAAAGAAGGGGAGGAAGATAAACTTGGAAACGCCCTCCATCAGATTCATAGGGAGGACCCGTCGGTAGTGATTGAACATAGCCAGGAACTTCGTCAAATCATCATTCACGGGCAGGGTGAAGAGCATCTTGGCAGGATAGAACATGATTTGAGGAATCGATTTAAGCTGGATGTGGAATTCGATACCCCCCGGATTCCTTACCGCGAGACTATCACGACCGGAGTTCGGACAAAATACAAGCATAAAAAGCAGTCTGGTGGTGCCGGGCAATACGCGGAAGTTCACCTTCTTATCGAACCATATGCGGAAGGAATGCCTGCCCCGGATGATATGAAAGTGCGCAACGTGGACGAGCATGAACTGCCCTGGGGTGGAAAAATGGTGTTCCAGAATTGCATTGTAGGTGGTGTGATTGATAATCGCTTTATGCCTGCTATTGTAAAGGGAATTATGGAAAAAATGGAGAATGGCCCAATGAGTGGTTGTCGTGCACGGGATATTCGTGTTTCTGTTTTTGACGGTTCAATGCACTCTGTAGATTCAAATGAAGCTGCGTTTAAGACTGCAGCTCGAATGGCGTTCAAAAACGGTTTTATGGATGCCAATCCTCAATTACTCGAGCCTGTATATGAAGTCACGGTTACCGTCCCTTCTGATTACATGGGGGATGTAATGAGCGATTTAGGAACCCGCCGTGGACAAATCCAGGGAATGGATGCTGAAGGTGCTCTTCAGCAAATCAAAGCGCATGTCCCTCTTGAGGAGTTGGATCATTATTCAACCCGGTTGAAGTCTATGACGCAGGGTAGTGCAACGTACAGCCGCAATTTCTCACATTATGCACCGGTTCCTTTTGATATCCAGGAGCGCGTGGTTAAGGAGAACCTGGAGTTAGAAGAGGCCTGAAAAGGTTTTAAAGAATAAAAAGGCGACATAATGTCGCCTTTCTTATAACAATAGGAGGATAGTCATTATGGTGTCCTCTTTTTATTTAGTGTTTAGGGGTTATCAGAATCGGATGAACTGACTATACCGATATGCAGTCCTATGGAAGTAGCGTTGAGTAGGTTTTTGAAAATGGTAGCATAGCCACTTTTTAGCCCTTTATTTTCCATAACTGTAATAGCACTGGAAATAGTTAAAAAGAATGCCATGAATGCTCCCATTCTATCACTGGAAGTTTTTGCTTTTATGACTTGCTCTAGCGTTATAATTATCGCTACCAGATAAAGAGCTATAAGTGAGATATACTGGTGAGGGGAATCTAACTTGGAAGCGAATTCAAGAACCATTGTGAATAGCCCAAAGATCCAAAAAAGGTGTTCTTCAGGTAATAGGTCTTCACTGGGGTCGTCCCAATTAAAAATTGCGCCGGACAATATACTTGCAATGAGCAATGACACATAAGAAATCGC
>JAKSCW010000194.1 GCA_022360375.1 Balneolales bacterium | reverse complement strand
TTCAAAAAACGCCTTTTTTATTAAAACTGCTTACGGGAATGATCAAGAAGTTTGTAGTAAATGATCAACCCTATAAAAAAAGCATGCAAACCCACCCTCAATACAAAATGAATGGTGATTATGACTTTGAAACTGAAAAACAGCGATTCCTGGAAGCACTGGATATGTTTAGTGAACTCAGGGATAATGCACCTGCACATCCCCTTTTTGGAGATTTAACTGATATTGAGCGTGGCTGGAGTATGTACAAGCATCACGATCATCATATGCAACAATTTGGAGTATAAATTTACTTCCTTTTAAAAACCTTCTGTAAATTCGAACGTCTATGGTTCATCAATTGAAAACTAATCTTCACCGTATGAAATTTTTATCTCGGCTCTCATTTCTCATTATGCTTTCTCTTGTGCTTTCTGTCACTGAAATCCAGGCACAGGAATTTTCTATTGAATACGAAAAATTCACCCTTGATAATGGCCTTGAGGTCATCTTCCACAAAGACGAATCCGACCCGGTAACCGCCGTTGCTTTTACATTTCATGTAGGTTCGTCCCGGGAACTGGAGGGAAAAACCGGGTTTGCACATTTATTTGAACACCTGCTATTCCTGGAATCCGAAAATTTGGGGAAAGGCGGACTAGACCAAATGAGTAGCCGCATTGGTGGTTCCGGAGCTAATGGTTCTACCAGCCGCGACCGTACAAATTATTTCCAAACTGTGCCAAATGATGCCCTGGAAAAGATGATTTGGGCGGAAGCTGACAAACTTGGTTTTTTCATCAACACTGTAACTGAGGCTGTTGTGGAAAAAGAAAAGCAGGTAGTGAAAAATGAAAAACGACAAGTCGTGGATAACCAACCCTATGGTCATGCAAATTATGTGGTTGGAAAGAACATGTATCCCGAAACACATCCGTACAACTGGCAGGTAATTGGATCTTTAGAAGATTTACAAAGCGCCACTTTACAGGATGTAAAGGATTTCTATAATCGTTGGTATGTTCCCAATAACGCCACGTTGGTAATTGCCGGAGATTTCGACTTCGATCAGGCCAGGGAATGGGTTCACAAATACTTTGATGAAATCCCACGAGGGGAGGAAATTTCACCACTTGAAATTCAACCGGCTTCATTGTCTGAAACTAAAAAACTTTATTACGAGGATAATTTCGCCCGACTCCCCGAGCTTAGAATGGTTTGGCCCGGCGTGGAAATCTACCAGGAAGATGCTTACGCATTAGATATTTTAGCAGAATTATTGGCTACAGGGAAGAAAGCGCCACTTAATAAAGTGCTGATTGATGAAAAAGAACTCACTTCAAATGTGTTTTTCTGGAGTAATAACTCAGAAATAGCCGGGGAAATCAATTTAATCGTACGCGCTTTCCCAAATACCAATCTTAATGATGTAGCTGCGGCAGTTGACGAAGCCTTTACCAGGTTTGAAGAGGAAGGATTCACTGAATCAGATTTGAACAGAATTAAAGCTGGAATTGAAACCGGGTTTTATAATGGGTTGTCTAGTGTATTAGGAAAAGCATTCAACCTGGCCCAGTATAATATCTTCGCTGGTGATCCCGGGTACATAAACGAAGATATTCAAAAAACCCTGGCTGTGACTCAAGAAGACGTAATGAGAGTGTATGAAAAGTACATTAAAGGAAAACACTTTGTAGCAACAAGCTTTGTGCCTCAGGGACAAACCGATCTGATTCTTGAGGGTTCTGCCTTAGCAGAAGTTGTTGAAGAAGTGATCGCAGAAAGTGGCGAAAATGAATCTTTTGTGTTACCAGAAGAAACAGACTACGAACGAACTCCATCTTCTTTCGACCGAACGGTTGAACCACCTTATGGCGATTCGCCGGAAATAACTGTCCCTGATGTTTGGGAAACGTCGTTACGCAACGGAGTAAAAGTTCATGGCATTACCAATAATGAACTTCCATTGGTTCAGTTTGAATTGAAATTGAAAGGAGGTTTGCTGCTGGAAAACCCTGATAGAATTGGTGTGGCAAATATGGTTGCTGACATGATGACCCGCGGAACAGCGAACAAAACTCCTGAAGAACTGGAAGAGGCTATCGATAACTTAGGGGCTTCCATCAATGTGTTTGCCGGCCGTCAATCCATTTCGATTACCGGAAATACGCTTGCAAGAAACTATGGGGCAACCATGGATTTGATGGAAGAGATTTTAATGGAACCTCGTTGGGATGAAACCGAATTCGAATTGGTGAAACAGAGCACACTCAGCCAAATAGCAGCGCAAAGTGCAAATCCCAATTCCATTGCTTCCAACACTTTCAACAAATTGATTTACGGAGAAGAGAACATTTTATCCAATAACCCAATTGGAACCACTACTTCTGTTGAACAGATTGAGCTCCGGGATTTAAAAAACTACTATAGTAATTACTTCTCCCCTTCGGTTGCAAGCTTTATGATTGTTGGAGCCGTTGATCAAGCCCAGGTAAAACGATCTCTTTCCGATATTGAATCAAAATGGAGTGGTAAAGATGTGGCCTTTCCCGAATTTGAATCACCAGATCCGGTTTCTGAGCCAACAATGTATTTTTACGATGTTCCCGGAGCTAAACAATCGGTCATTAACTTCGGATATTTAGCAATCCCGGAAACTCATCCTGATTACTATTCCGCAACGGTGATGAATTACATTCTTGGTGGGGGTGGATTTGCTTCCCGTTTAACACAGGAACTTCGCGAAGGCAAGGGCTATACTTATGGTATCCGTTCCAATTTCTCAGGAACAGATCTTCCCGGAGCATTTTCAATTTCCAGTGGAATACGTACCAATGTTACTTATGAAGCTTCTGAGTTAGTGCTTCAGATTCTGAATGAATATCCAGCCACGTTCACTGAAACTGATTTAGCCACTACCAAAAGCTTCCTGCTGAAAAGCAACGCCCGAAGGTTTGAAACACTTGGTGCTAAACTTAATATGCTGGAAGACATCAGCGATTATGGATGGTCGCCGGATTATGTGAAAGACAGAGAACAAATTGTTCGGGATATTACCATTGAGGATATCTCTAACCTGGCAATGAAATATGCCAATCCTGATAATATGATCTATCTGATTGTAGGCGATGCTGAAACTCAACTTGAGCGTTTGAATGGACTCGGTTTTGGTGAACCCGTTTTGGTGAACGATTACTTCAAAGAAGGAAATGAGTAATCGAATAGAAGAGCTTGTTCAGCACCTGGAGCTTAAACCTCATCCGGAAGGCGGGTTTTATAAAGAAACTTACCGGAGTGATGGGGTAATCTCCAAATCGGAATTGAGCGAAGAATTCTCTGGTGACCGAAACTATTGCACAGGTATATATTTTCTGCTCACTGATTCAACTTTCTCTGCTTTTCATAAAATCAACCAAGATGAGATATGGCATTTTTATGAAGGCGACTCTCTCAGGGTTCATATGATCGACGCGAAGGGAAACTATACGTTCAAGGATATCGGGCTTAACCTGGAGCAAGGGGAATCTCCCCAGTTTACCGTTCCTGCTGGTGTCTGGTTTGCCTCTGAGGTGGCTAAGGGTGGCACTTATAGCCTTGTGGGATGTACGGTATCTCCGGGTTTCGATTTCGATGACTTTGAACTGCCGACGCAGGAAAAACTCATTAGTCTTTTTCCGGAGCACAGTAAAATCATTACACGCCTGACCCGGTTATAGAGCAAAAAAAAATCCCGCCGGTAAAGACGGGATTTTAAGTTCTGCAAATAAGATTCTTCTTACATAGAAGCCAAATCTTTAAGTGCGCTTACAAGCATTTCACTTTTTTCTGTAGAAGCCATCCCTTCAACCATTCCAGCTAATTCAGAAAGAATTTTGCCAGACATGCCTGGATTTGCTTCCGCATTGGCAATACCCTGACGGATGCTTGTAATAGCATTAGCTGCCATTTCGCCATCACGATCTAACTGATCTACATAGGCTTTTGCTAAATGGTAGGTTGTTGGCCATTCAATTTTTGGCTGGCCCTGGGCATTTAGGTAATCCCATTGCACCGTTTTAGCAGCGGCGATTTCATTTTCAGTTAAGAATGGGCTTGGCGTTAACTCAAAAATATCCAATCCACGCGCGATCTCAGAATTCACGATAACGCCATTATACCAGTATACCGACCAGCTTCCGCCCATCGCCATACGATCCGGATTCACCGGGCCACGATCATGAAATGCAATCTCAACCGGGTTTGCAGGATCTGTCCAATCAAAAATGGAAATACCACCCTGATACCATGATTGCACCATAATATCACGACCTGGTACCGGAATTAATGAGCCATTGTGGGCTACACAGTTTTCCTGAGAAGTTTGTGCAGCTGGAATTTTATAATAATCCTGGAACACCATTTTGCCATCTTCGATAGTGAATAGTGCGTTTGCGCCCCACTCATAAGGATCATCTTCACGGCATTTTGGAGCTCCGCCACCGCCCCATTCGTCAGTAAACAGAACAGAAGTACCATCATTATTGAAAGTAGCTGAATGCCAGTACGCAAAATTGGAATCTGCAACCGCATCAATACGCACGGGATTTACAGGATCAGAAATGTCGAGAAGCAGCCCATATCCTTCACAAGCACCACCTGCTAAACCAATTTCCGGGTATAAAGTAATATCATGGCATTGATCCGGACCTCTGCGGACAACTTCGTCTGCATTACCACCACCGAATCTCTCATCAATAATGGATTGTAGTGTACCGCGCAGTTCTAATGAATCTTCTGCAGTTGGCTCACCTTCTCCGCCCCGGTTTGCTACAATCTCGTTCAACAGAGTGCGGGTAAATCCATTTGAAAGAACTCTTTCAGTTCCACCAAGCACAAACGTATAACGCCCGGCTGCCTTAGCTTCTTCAAGTGCTCTGATCTCAGCTGGAGCTAACCCGTGTGTTGGAGGTGCTTCCAGGTTTTCAAAAATTCGGGGAGAGCTTACGATGGCTGCATCCTGCGGGTTATCAAGTGGAACTTTAATTACTTCAATTCTGAATAAAGCAGAGTTTGGATCTTCTTCTGGTTGAGCATCTAAACAGCCAGGTAATTCTTCGTCAGAACGAACAATATATGATCCTGAAATATACACATATACGTTTTCGTCATCTTCCGGATCTTTCAATACAGAATGAGTGTGCGAACCACGGCAGGTTTGAACATTGGTTATGTATTCTGGCTGCTCAATATCGGTAATGTCAAAAATTCGAATTCCACGAATACGATCAGCACTTACAGCTTCACTTATACCTTCCGTACCACAATCTAATCGGGCTCCTAAACCTTCACTTGAAACAAAAAGCAAGTTTCCATATACCGAAACATCATTTTGAGAGGCCGGGCATACATAATCCTGAACCAAAACTGGTTGTTTTGGATCTGTGATATCCCAAATCAGAATCCCGTTATAATTTCCCTGAATGGCATAGTTACCTTTAAAAGCCAGATCAGAGTTAGTGATACCTATGAATTCATCAGGAGGAGCCGTTGCGGAGGCCAATTCTAAGTTCCAGATAGCCTCACCTGCATCAAATAATCCCGCTGAAAGACCTACCCGAGGGTCCGGTGACGGAATAGTGGCTTCATCTAAAGAAGCAACCTCCGGTGCAGTAAATGGAACATCAACCACCTCTGAAGTTGATGAACACGCATAGGTAGCAAGTATTGCTACAACTGCCAATAATCTGGTTAACCCAAGAACAGGCATTTTTTTTGTAGAAGTATTACTCATACTTATCCTTTGTAGTTATTGTTATGTGATTTAGAAAAATTTAGTGGAGGGTTGCAGATGCGTCAATCATCTGTTCAAGCATTAGCCGCATGCGTTCAATTTCCGTAGTTTGATCAACATTGATGTCTCCTGCGAGTTTTTCAATGGAAGTTTCCTGAGCAGCACCAGGAGCATTTACCAAATCTTTAACCATTACGATGGCCCCGGCATGATGCTGAATCATATACCGGAGGAAAAGACGGTCAAACTCAGCCCCTCTTGCAGCAGCTAATTCTTCAAGCTGCTCCTGGCTCAACATCCCCGGCATCATAGAATGATCATGCATCATTCCTTCAGCATGTCCGCCATCCATATCATGGTTCATACCATGATTCTCTTTATCTCCCATATCATGCTCTGTATGCTCGTTATGTTCCATTCCGTGTTCCTGATGTTTAGTATGTTCCATTTCTCCATCAGGATAAAAATGCAGCATTGGTTTTTCTCCCATCGGCGTAGTAAGAATTAACCCATCTATGTGCACCTGAGGCACCTGCAAACCACGATCATACAGCCATGTTTGCATAAGTTGAATTTCATCTTTTTGTGCATTAATAATTCGTGCTGCAAGAGTTTTTACCGCTTCGCTTGCATCATTTTTGGGTGCCAATGCAGACATTATCAGGGCTTGAGCATGATGCCCGATCATACCGGTCATGAAATCAACATCTGCTTGAATAAAGTTCATCTTTGCACTGTCTTTTCGAGCCCAAAATAAGGCTTCCATATCTTCTTGCGATCTGTTATCAGTCTGTTGATTTTGAGCTACTGATTCAAATGATGTGCTAAGAGTAACAATCAGAATAATGAACAGGCTTTTTTTCATCATTTTTTAATTAGATATAAATTCGATTCAATAGTCATGAATAATTGTCAAGACTGTATAGATAACAAAAATTCCTGAAAATTTCTGTTACAAAAGATTTTTGAGTAATCATGCAATAATCCATAACCATTTACAGAAGCTTTACTTAAAAAACCGAGTAAATAGCCATCTTAAATAATGGATTTTATATATTCGCCAACAACAATTCCAAATAAACAGAAATTGAAGATGAGTTCATTAGAATCGGCTGTACAAGACAAAATAAATACTTGGCTTACAGGGGGCTATGATGAAGAGACGAAGGCTACCATACAAACAATGCTGGATGATGAAAAGTTTACTGAACTCACAGATGCTTTCTACAAAGACCTGGAATTCGGTACAGGTGGATTAAGAGGCATAATGGGTGTTGGCTCGAACCGGGTTAATAAATACACCTTTGGTATGGCTACCCAGGGGCTTAGCAATTTTTTAAAAAAAAACTACCCCGATGAACAAATAAAAGTAGCTATTGCTTACGATTGCCGAAACAATTCAGACACATTGGCCAAGGTGGTTGCAGATGTCTTCTCAGCGAATGGCATTAAAGTATACTTCTTTAAAGAATTGCGCCCTACCCCAGAGCTTTCATTTGCCATTCGTGAACTAGGGTGCCAAAGCGGAATAGTTTTAACTGCCTCTCATAACCCTAAAGAATACAATGGATATAAAGCATATGGCCCGGATGGGGGGCAGTTTGTAGCGCCTTTCGACAAAATGGTTATGGATGAAGTTCAGAATATCGCGAGTGTTGGGGATGTCAGGTTCGATGGAAATCCGGAGTTGATAGAGATTATTGGAGAAGAAATTGATAAAAAGTATTTGGATGAACTGGTAAAACTATCCGTTTCGAAAGAAGCAATTACCCGCCAGCATGACATTAGCATCGTCTTTTCTCCTATTCATGGAACCGGTGGAGTTTCGATTCCGCCAGCTTTGGAAGCTTATGGATTCACAAATATTACCCTGGTGGAAGAACAAATGGTTGTGGATGGAAACTTCCCAACCGTTGTTTATCCAAACCCTGAGGAAAAAGAAGCATTAAGTATGGCTCTATCCAAAGCAGCAGAAATTGATGCCGAATTAGTTATGGCTACCGACCCTGATTCCGACCGGGTTGGAATTGCTGTAAAAGACCTGGATCAAAACTGGGTACTTTTCAATGGTAATATGACCGGAACCTTGATCATTAATTATATGCTTACTGCATGGAGGAATGCAGGCAAACTTACCGGTAAAGAATACATTGTTAAAACCATTGTTACCTCATACCTGATAGATCGGATTGCAGAATCCTATGAGGTAGAGTGCTTTAACACCCTAACCGGGTTTAAATACATTGGAGAGCTTATAACTAAACTTGAAGGCAAAAAACAGTTCATTGCTGGTGGGGAAGAAAGCTATGGGTACCTGATAGGGGAACATGTGCGGGATAAAGATGCCGTTGTTTCAGCTGTAATTATTGCTGAAATGGCTGCTTATTATAAAGACCAGGGAAGTAGTTTGTTTGAAGCTCTTTTAGACATGTATGTGGAACATGGCTTTTTCAGAGAAAAACTTATTTCAGTTACAAAAAAAGGAAAAGCCGGTGCTGAAGAAATTCAGCAGATGATGGTAAATTTCCGCGAAAATCCTCCATCCAGCTTAGGAGGATCTCCCGTTGTTCTATTGAAAGATTATAAAAGCAGGGAAGAAAAGAACATGGAAACGGGGGTAATAGGGAAAATAAATTTACCCTCGGCAAATGTACTTCAGTTTATTACTGAAGACGGAAGTATTGTTTCAGCAAGGCCATCCGGAACAGAGCCAAAAATAAAATTTTACTGCAGCGTTAATAGCTCTTTGATGAACAGGGAACAATATCCGAAGCAGCTGAATATATTGGAAGAGAAGATTAACTCAATTATGAATGATTTGGGAGTCACCTGATTCCAAGTTCTTTGTTGTAATTCTTCTCATTTAAACCGTTCTTAAATCGCTAATCTTAACTAGACGGAGTAAACATGAAAAAAATGTTTTTGTCTTTAGGCATATTATGCTTTGGGGGCCTTTCTTTACAGGCACAGTCATATACTGAAATAGTGTGGGATCAGATTCAGGACGCTTATTACGATGCATCTGAAGACGGGTACACAATGAAGAATTATATCATCGGTGCAATCGACGAAGATGAAGACAATTCCTGGACATTTTATTTAAGCAGCGACTATGAATATAGATTTGAGGGGTTTTGCGACGAAGATTGTGACGACTTAGACCTCTATTTATATGACGATGATGGAGATGAATTAGACAGCGATACGTTGGAGGATGATTTCCCCATTATTTATTTTTCTCCTCGCCGCTCAGGACGTTACGAAATCGAGGTTTCAATGTATTCTTGTACGGTAGAACCTTGCTATTGGGGCTTAGCAATCTTTCAGAAGTAATCACTTCAAGTCGAAGATTTTCCCTGCTTTTTGAATTACGATTCCCTTCATCTCAAGCTGTAATAAAGCAACCAACAACTGGCTGGTATTGAACTGAAGGGAATCGGCTATTTCATCGATCTGGTATTCCCTGTCCTCTAGTATCAAACAGATTTTTTTGCTCAAATCATCAAG
>JAKSCW010000137.1 GCA_022360375.1 Balneolales bacterium | reverse complement strand
GTCATCGGGCTCTAACTTCCATTTTTTCTGTAGCAAATGCTCCATCACCTGCGCTGGCGTTGCTCTTTTCAAACCAATCTTTTCCTGACTAAACACACCTAACCACCGCAGCTTTTCGATAATTTCAGAATCCTGATCGATGTGCATCACGCGATAAAGTTTGAGCTCAACGGTGGAATCTTCGCTGTAGTACAAAAATGAATTGACAAATTCCTCATAAGTCATATCCTCTGTATTCTCCATCACAAAGGAGTTATTGGTTAGTCCCAATTGCACAAATATATTCCACGCTTTAGAGAATCCGGGTCTGCGTAATGTTCCTCTATAAATGGTTGGAATTCCCTGCAACTTATACTTGTCAATGTATTTTAAGGAGTCCCGGTTGGCATAACCTTCAAAACGCCCATAGCCATCAATATCAATAAACTCTGTTCTACGAAATAAACGATTATAGGGAATGTATTTATGCTTTCCTCCCTGAATGAATTTTGCCGGACCTTCCTGCCCTGCCAAGACTACATTCATCGGATTCCAGGAAAATTTATAATGCCAGGGATTGTTATCCGATTCAGGGGCAACCAGTCCTCCGGTAAATGATTCAAATCCGGTTATGGTATGTCCTTCCCCTTTCAAGCGTTCCAGAATTTGCATAGCCGACATGTGATCGATCCCTGGATCAAGCCCCATCTCATTCAAGAATAAAAGTCCACGCATCTTGGCATCATCACTCATCCTTTTTATCTCTTCCGATTCATAGGAAGCTGTTAACAATGACTTTGAAAAACGCAAACAGGATTTCGCAATTATCGGATGAAATTTAGCTGGCAGCATCGAGATTACCACATCAGTTTTTTCAATTTCAGCATCACGTTGGTCATCATTAAACACGTCAAAACTGATTGCCTTAGTCGGGACCTGTGTTTTTTCACGAACCAGCTCCAAGTCCTGATCAGCAACCGTCAGTTCCCAATTATATTGTGATGCACTATTTTCCAGATATCGAATTAATGAATAAGAAGATCGTCCGGCTCCAATTATTAAAATTCTCTTCATGATTTTCCTAGTAAATAATCAGTGAGGTAACTAAATTTTGCTGTTAATGCTCCGTTTTGGGTAATACTTGCCCGGCCTATGATTTGATCCGGATCGTCCCCGATCAGAAATGGAATTACCTTCTCCGAAAGGTTTTTCCCAAAGTCTATTGAAGCATCCTTGGGCAATTCACAAGGCAAATTATCAATGGCCATTACCGAAATATTTTTTTCAGAAGAAAAGGCCTCTTCCAGCTTTCCAGTCTGCGGGTTGTAATCGTAGAAAGGATCAGCAATGGTACGCGCCCGCTTTGTGGAAGGAATGGAACCTTCAATATCACAAGTTACATCTGCAATTACATTTATCTTGAAATCCGGAGCGTTCATATCTTCCGTTTTAAACAACACGGGAGCTTCCGGATCCCAGTAGGCAGCGGCTACCAGCAAATCGGTCTTCGAAACGAATCGTTTGAAAGTCCCGTTGTACGCATGCGGTTTTTCAAAGAAATACTCCAGATCAAAAGTTGCTCCGCTTCGATGTACATTATAATCTTCAGGATTTAACTGGACATAAACGGGAGTATCCGTCTGCTCCAATTGTAGGTATTCCTCAACCGAAACCTTGGGTATGCCAACTGCGTTGAAAAGCTCCATTGCACCATTTGCCACTCGCCCACCGCCCGTAACGACCATTCGAATCGGAGGAATAGAAACAGCCTTTAGTTCTTCGAACATTTCAGCCATGTCTTCACACATATGGGCTGGCTTTAGGTCAAATAGTTTGTGTCGTTTACCATAGGTAAGCAAACCATTAAAAGCCCCCACCAGGCCTGCAAATCGACCAAAACCAATAATACGCAGCCCATCCTTTCCGGTTAACACTTCATAATCGACCAGCCGAATATTTTTCCGGACAATTTCCTGCAATAACTTGCGATTATAAGGCTGTTTCTTAATAGTATGAGAAAAGAAAAAATAAGTTTTCCCGGGAATCAGCTCAGCAACAGGAACCTCTTTGACTCCCATCAACACATCACAATCACTAAGATCTTCTTGTAACGGGATATCCAATTCTTTGTATTCAGAATCTTTAAAACAACGAATTGGACTTGGTTGAACACTAATTTCCAATTCAGGATATTGGTCAAGTAATTGCTTGCATTGTTGGGGTGAAAATGGTACCCGCTTATCTGGTGGTTGTTTTCCTTCTCTTAAAATTCCTATTCTCATATGTGTCTTTTTAGTTGAAAAATTGATTCTATATCCAGTACCGTTAACTCTCCCTGAATTTATCAAATAAATATAAATGCTGGAAGTTGGAAGAGGGAAGATGGAAGTTTTTCCAGAGCTACTTCCAGCCTCTAACTTCCATCTTTCCGCTTTTAACTCCTAAATATCGAATTTTATTCCTTGTGCCAATGGCAACTCGGTGCTGTAATTGATCGTATTTGTTTGTCTGCGCATATAAGCTTTCCAGGCATCTGATCCGGATTCACGACCTCCGCCGGTATCTTTTTCACCACCGAACGCTCCGCCGATCTCTGCTCCTGAAGTTCCAATATTGATGTTTGCAATTCCACAATCAGATCCTCCATGAGACAGGAAGCGCTCAGACTCCAACATATCTCTTGTAAACATGGCTGAAGACAATCCCTGAGGTACATCATTATGAATTTGGATTGCCTCATCCAAATCCTTAAACTTGATCAGGTAAAGCAATGGTGCAAAAGTTTCATCCTGAACAATCTCATAGTGGTTTTCAACTTCCGCAATACATGGTACGACATAACATCCGGATTCGTATCCTTCACCTTCAAGAACAGTTCCACCGTAGAGGATTTTTCCTCCTTCAGCTTTCACTTTTTCAATGGATTCCAGGAAGGTATCCCTGGACCAGGTGTCAATTAGCGGTCCAACTAAAGTATTCTCATCTAATGGATGACCAATATTGATATTCTTATAAACAGCAATTAGTTTTTTAGTGAATTCATCATACTTGGATTCATGTAAAATAATACGACGAGTAGAAGTACAACGCTGACCACAAGTTCCTACAGCTCCAAAGGTCACTGCGCGAAGTTCCATCTCCATATCTGCATTTTCAGTAATGATAATGGCATTATTTCCGCCTAACTCCAGGATCGATTTGCCAAGTCGTTCTCCAACCAATCGCCCTACTTTTTTACCAATATGGGTTGATCCGGTAAATGAAACCAATGGGATTTTTTTATCGCTAAACAGATCATCTCCCAGGTACTTTGAACCGGCAGCTACCAAACTCAATACGCCCTCAGGAACATCATTGCG
>JAKSCW010000142.1 GCA_022360375.1 Balneolales bacterium | reverse complement strand
TATTAGTGCAAAAAGGATACGTCGGGAATTATTTTGAGGCATTCTCGAAATATCTGAGTACTAAACAATTAGGAGAAATCAGAAACACCTATCCTGATTACAGAGAAGTTATTAAGATTGTAAAAGAAGTAGGTGGAGCCTGTGTTCTTGCCCATCCGGGTAAAATTTATTCTGCGGAGGAGGTGGAGGAGATCATTAAAGAGGGCATTGATGGTATAGAGTGTATCCATCCGAGCCATAACTTTACGCTTCAAAAAAAATATTCTGACCTTGTTAAAAAACATTCATTGTTAATGACAGGTGGAAGTGATTATCATGGATCGGTAGAACGGGCTCATATTCATATCGGGCTCGGTTCCATTGCTTCAAAGCATGTAGAAAAAATGAAGCGAATGACAGACCAAAGGAAGAAGATCATTGACTTAAAAGATTAATTGGATATGAAATTTTTTGAAGGAAAAACAGAGATTAACTCAGCTAAAATTGGCATTGTAGTTTCCCGTTGGAACTCATCTATTACTCAGAAAATGTTAGAAGGGGCGGTTGAAGCATTAAAAGGAAATGGAATACAGGATGAAGATATTATAGTAGCCAGATGCCCGGGGTCTTATGAGATTCCACTGGCTGCTCAACAGTTAATTGAACATCAGGATGTAGAAGGGGTAGTTGCTTTGGGGGTTGTAATTCGTGGAGGTACCCCGCATTTCGAATATGTGTGTGATGCGGTGAATAAAGGAGTTCTTGAGTTAAATCTCAGGTATCAAATCCCGGTTGCATTTGGCGTACTTACAACGGATGATGTAAAACAGGCATTAGACCGGGCCGGAAGTAAAGGGAACAAAGGGGGCGAAGCTGCACTAGCATTACTTGAAATGATTGATCTGGGAAGAAAATTGACCAAGCATTCAAATAGTTCTTCTTGATTAAAGGTGCTTAAAGCTCTAATTTTGGAAGCTTAAAACCAGTCATAGAAATCTCTTGAAAGAGCTCACATTAACAAAGAAAAGGCAGACTGAGGATGATAAATCCCGGCAGCAGGTTCTAATCGAATCCGGGCATATACCTGAGCATATAGCCATTATTATGGATGGCAATGGCAGATGGGCCAAAAGTAAAGGCAGTATCCGTCTGCATGGTCATAAAGTTGGGGTAGATTCGGTTAGAGATATTACTGAAGCATGTGCTCAGTTAGGGGGGACGTATTTAACATTGTATGCTTTTTCAACTGAGAATTGGGGCAGGCCAACAGCAGAAGTCAGAGGGTTAATGCGATTACTTGTTTCTTCTCTTCGAAAAGAAGCAGATAATTTACATGAAAATAATATCCGGCTTGTTACTATTGGCCAGTTAGAGCGTTTTCCTGAGGATTGTATTGAAGAATTAACAGAGGCAATAGAGTTGACCGAGCAAAATACAAGACTCCAATTATGCCTGGCTCTCAGTTACTCAGGGCGTTGGGATATTACTGAAGCCGTAAAGAAAATAGCAACTCATGTAAAAGAAGGTCGGTTAGACCCCTCGTTGATTAACGATCAGATGATCAGTGATCATTTATCCACGGCAAATGTACCTGATCCTGATTTGATAATACGTACAAGCGGGGAGTACAGAATTAGCAATTTCCTGTTATGGCAGCTTGCGTACTCCGAATTGTATATGACAGAACGTTATTGGCCCGATTTCAGGCGCAACGATTTATACCAAGCCATAGCATCATTCCAGAAACGGGATCGAAGATTTGGAAAAATCAGTATTTCCAAAGACGAAAACCCCTCGAACTCCCGTTTACTCAAAAATTAATTATTTATCATTGGCTATTTCACGCGTGTTTAATATCACGAAATTACACTCCAAGCTTTTTTTCCTATTAGTTACAACACTTGTACTTACAAACATCACCAAAGCACAAGGTTTTCAAATAACAGATCCAACACAACAATTTCCCCAGGAGTACACGATCAGAAGTGTAGTAGTTGAGGGAAATGAAAGCACGAGAACCCAGTTTATCTTAAACAGGAGTACTCTTACAGAGGGTTCAACCGTTGTTTTACCAGGTGATGATCTATCGAATGCAATAAAAAGACTGTTCGAAGTTGGGTTATTCTCTGATGTTCAGATTTTTATTACCGAGCAAACCCTCACCAACGTCGATTTACTAATCAAAGTTGTAGAACAGCCACGGCTTTTTGAATATAAGCTTGAGGGAATTAAGCGGTCAGAGCGTAGAGATTTAGAAGATATAATCACGTTAGTAGCAGGTTCAGCCATAACGGAAGCAAACGTTGAGCAAACGAAATCTACCATTCTCAGATTTTTCAGAGAAAAAGGGTTTTGGTTCACAAGCGTTGAACACAGTGTAGAACCATCAGAGGTTTTAGACAGAGCGAATTTGATATTCAATATTGATAAAGGAAAACGACTGGAAATTAAAGACATCATTTTCGAAGGGGCAGAAGCATTTTCTAACCGGACAATGCTGAAACAGGTCAGACCTTTAAAAGAAGATGGGAGATTAAGATTTTTCTCTAAGAAAACATTTAAAGAAGATGACTTCGAGGAGGGGAAAATAAATCTAATTTCACACTATAGAAAAAAGGGATACATCGACGCCAGGGTTGTTTCAGATAGTGTATGGGTATTTGATTACCAGGGAGATAAGCAAGGTATAAAAGTATTATTTAATATTGAAGAAGGCCCTCAATACAAAGTACGCAACATAACATGGGAGGGTAATACAGTATATACTGCTGAACAGTTAAATTTTTCTCTTGGGTTTGAAAAAGGAGATGTTTTTGATCAGGAAAAGTTTGACGCAAATACTACGTTTAATCAGAATTCCACGGATATAAATAGCCTCTATCAGAATATTGGATATCTGTTTTTCCAATTGATTCCTACTATCACAAAAGTAGGGGAAGATTCTTTAGATATTCATTTTGATTTATACGAAGATGAAATAGCTACAATTCGTGAAGTAAATTTCACAGGCAATAATCAAACCCATGATGATGTAGTCCGGCGAACACTTAGGGTAGTACCTGGAAATACGTATAGTCGTGAAGCTATTGTGAGGTCGATCAGGGAGTTAAGTACATTGGGATATTTCAATCCTGAAGGAATAGTTCCGGATGTACTTCCAAATCCTCAGGATAAGACAGTAGATGTTACCTTTGGGTTAGAAGAGAACCAAAGCACCAGTAACTTCGAGTTTTCGGGTGGGTACGGGGGGCAATCTATTGGTGCGATTATCTCAGCCCGCCTTAATTTTAGCAACTTCTCATTACAAAGAGCTCTGTCAGGAGATTTTACCCCATTTCCATCTGGAGATGGCCAAACGCTATCGCTTGGGGTTCAGGTTACAGGTACTGGATTCCAAAGCTATAGTTTTGGGTTTGTTGAGCCTTGGCTAAATGGAAAGCCAACTTCGCTAGGCGTGAATCTTTCCTACAATTACATCTACTATTCAAGTACCGATGAACGAAATCAACTCTTTTCAACAAGTGTTTCACTTGGTAAAAGACTTCGCTGGCCGGATGATTTCTTCTCCACAAGAACAATAATCGGGTATCAGTTATACGAACTAACTGAATCATCAACTACGTTTTTAGCAGATGGAACCTCAAGTTTAATCACAATTCGCCAGGAACTTGAAAGGAATTCATTGGATAATTTTATTTCTCCAAACTCCGGCTCAAAGCTGTTAATTTCTGGAGAAATAGCTCCACCAATTCCTGGTTTTTCGGAATTCTATAAGGTGAGAACTGAATTTCAGCATCATGTACCTATCAGTGGAAAATTGGTTATGTCCAGTACAGTTGATTATGGTTTCATTGGATATCTCACAAAGAATCAAAGAACCAACTACCAAAGATTTTTACTTGGTGGAACCCAGCTGCAACAACAACAAAGCTTCTTGTATGATAATGTTGATTTGAGAGGGTATCCGGGTGGGTTAAATGAAAGCATAGCTCCGATTTTGGATGGAGAAAAAGTTGGGGGTACCATTTATACCAAATATTCAATGGAAATCAGGTATCCTGCTATTGCAAATGAGCAGTTACAGTTGATTCCGTATGCATTTTTTGATGCTGGAAATTCATACCTGGATTTCGAGACTTTCGATCCATTCGATTTGAAGCGTGCAGTTGGGTTTGGAACCAGGGTATTTTTACCAATTCTGGGCCTCGTTGACCTTAGTTACGGGTACCGGCTGGATGGTGTTCCCGGTGTCACCAATTCTACCACTCTACTACCAGGAGAATGGCAATTCTTATTCAATATAGGAGCACCATTCTAATGAATACGCGGATTTCTTTTATCATCTTCCTATTTTGTTCAATAGGAATTGCACAAGCACAGGATCAAAAAATTGGTTTTTTTGAGTCTGATTTAATTTTGCAGTATATGCCTGAATACAATGGCATTGAGCAAAGGTTACAGCTTATTAGCGATGGTTGGCAACAGGAAATCCAGGATATGGATGAAGAAATCAGTTTGCTGGAGGAGGATTTTGAAGCAAAAGAGATTTTATACACTGAGGAAATCAGAGAAGAAAAACTTCTTGAAATAGAACAAAAGAAAAACGAAAGGGATACGTTCTTAAACCAGAAGTTTGGTCCGGATGGAGAATATTTTCAAAGTCAGGATGATTTATTGGAGCCAATTATGAGGCAGGTTTTTACAGCAGTACGAGAAGTTGCCAGAAAACAGGGATTTGATTTCGTATTTGATCGATCGGGAGATATCTACATGGTTTATGCCAGAAATGAATGGAACCTGAATGAAGCTATTCTAATTGAGCTCGGAATTGAGATAGAAGAATAACAATAATGCTTATTGGTGAGCAATAACTTGTAAATTATGAAGAAGATTTTACTTATTACCGTCTTTATGGTTGGTTTGGGTTCAGAGGTTTTTTCTCAGGTTAAAATCGGGGTTATGAATCCGGCTGTGGTTCTGGCTCAACTCGAAGAAGTTCAGGAAATTGATGAAGAGATTCAGGAATTGATTGCTACCAGAGACAATCAATTATTAGCCCAATCTGCACAGTTAGAGCAGGATGTCGCTTCGTATGAACAAACCAAGCTTATGATGACTCCTGAACAGCAACAGGTTCGCGAACAAGAGCTTCTCGACCGTACCCAGGAATTGGAGAATGAGAGGGAATCATACATCAACGAAATTGGACAAAGAAGAATCCAAAAAATGGAGCCGATCCTCGGGCGATTAGATGCTGCGATACAGCAGGTTGCTGAAGCAGAAGGATTGGATTTAGTATTGAACCAAGCTACTTCATACGGGGATATAATTGTTTTCTACACCAATGAAGAGCGCTTAAATATTACAGACC
>JAKSCW010000387.1 GCA_022360375.1 Balneolales bacterium | reverse complement strand
CATCACATCCAATATCTCCTTTCCAATAATTTGACATATCAATAATTACGGAATCATTAATACTCAAATTAAAATCCGGAACATCACCTGTAATCTCAAAATTACTGAAAGTTCCTTGAGCCATAAAACAATCGTCTACAGAAAGCAGGCAAGAACTCAGGAACAGAAATGGAAATAGGAATAAATATCTTAGTTTATATTTCATTTGAGATAACTAAAAAACTGCTTTTTAAAGAAAAAGAATCAAACGGTTAGAAACAAAAAAGGCGGTTTAAAAGCCGCCTCAGAAAATCAGGAAAGTTTGTCGACATAATCCAGTTGTTCCCAGGGGAAGTCTTTTCGGCCAAAATGACCATATGCTGCAGTTGGTCGGTAAATAGGCCGAAGTAACCCGAATCGCTCGATGATTCCTTTAGGAGTACAATCAAAGGTATTGGCTACTAATGCAGCAAGCTCCGTATCACTCGTTGCCCCGGTTCCATAAGAATTTACATTAATGGATACGGGTTCTGCCACACCGATTGCATAGGCTAGTTGTACAAGTGCTTCTTCAGCAAGTCCGGCAGCCACCAGGTTTTTGGCAATATGCCGGGCCGCATAGGCCGCACTACGATCCACTTTGGAAGGGTCTTTCCCGGAAAATGCTCCGCCCCCATGGGCACCAAAACCACCATAAGTATCAACAATAATTTTACGGCCTGTTAGGCCTGCGTCCCCATGTGGACCACCAATTACAAATTTACCGGTCGGGTTGATATGATACTTTGTTTCAGCATCAATCAATCCCTCAGGAATCACATTACTGATAAGAGTTTTCTTAATATCTTCGTGAATTTGGGGCTGGTCTACATCGGCATCATGCTGCGTGGAAAGTACGATAGTATCAATACGTGCAGGTTTTCCATTCACATCATACTCTATGGTAACCTGACTTTTACTATCCGGACCGAGGTACGGCATCAAGTCTGTTTCTTTCCGAATACGGGCCAGTTCCCTCAACAAATTGTGAGAGAATTGAAGGGGCATGGGCATGTATTCAGGAGTCTCTTTAGTTGCATACCCAAACATCATCCCCTGGTCTCCCGCTCCGTTACGATCCACACCCATTGCAATATCCGGGCTTTGAGTATGAATAGCAGAAAGTACCCCACAGCTTTCAGAGTCGAAGCGGTAGGAAGCTTTAGTGTACCCAATGTCTTTAATTACTTCACGAACGATCTCTTTTACATCAACATAAGCCTGGGTGGTAACCTCGCCCGCTACAACGGCAAGGCCGGTAGTGACCATTGTTTCTACGGCCACCCGGGATTTTGGGTCTTCAGCCAACATAGCATCTAAAATGGCATCGGATATTTGATCGGCAACTTTATCTGGGTGTCCTTCAGATACTGATTCGGAAGTAAACAGTTTTTTCATGAATGATATTTGTATCAGGTACTTTCGGTTACAAAAAGAGCGCTAAAGGTACAAAGAATCTGTTAGAAATCAGGCTAGGAGTTAAATAAATTGGTTTCTCCGGAAGATGGTGTAATCCCCAGGTATTGGTAGGCTTTTGCGGTGGCTACTCGTCCTTTTGGGGTGCGTTGAAGAAAGCCTTCTTTAATTAAGTAGGGTTCATATACCTCTTCTAT
>JAKSCW010000313.1 GCA_022360375.1 Balneolales bacterium | reverse complement strand
TTTCAACCTCAGCAATAATATCTCCGGCTTCTACCGCATCGCCTTCCTTTACATTCCATTTCGCGATTACCCCTTCTTCCATGGTATCGCTCAACTTGGGCATTTCGATCTTTATAGCCATAATGGATAATAATTTTTATTAAGAGTAAGTGACTTGCTTTACAGCATCAATAATTTGTTTTGGACTTGGGAACCAAGCATCAAAAAGGTTCTTCGCGAATGGAGCGTTCACATCCGGAAGTGTAACCCGAAGAACCGGAGCATCCAAATAGTCGAAAGCTTCACGCTGGATGAGGAAGCCGATTTCTGCTGCGAATCCGGCGAATGGATGCGCTTCATCCACAACCACACAGCGATTGGTTTTCTTAACAGATTCGATGATCAAAGGAAGATCAAGTGGTTTCACCGTTCTTGGATCAATAATTTCACATTCAATGCCATCTTTGGCAAGTTGGGCTGCTGCCTGCACGGCAACATGATACATTTTTCCGTGAGCAACGATGGTAACATCTGAACCCTCGCGCTTAATTTTTCCTTTTCCAATTGGAATGATGAAGTCTTCCTCTTCGGTAACTTCTCCTTTCATTCCGTACATCTGCTCCGATTCCATAAACAAGACCGGATTGTCATCACGAATCGCAGCTTTTAAAAGCCCTTTTCCATCCTCAGGTTCTGAAACATAAATCACTTTCAAACCTGGAAAATGAGCATACATGGAATCATAAGCAACAGAGTGAGTGGCCCCTAATTGACCAGCAGAGGCGTTTGGCCCGCGGAACACAATCGGGCAATCCATTTGTCCACCAGTCATGTATTTTACTTTGGTAGCGTGATTGATAATCTGGTCTGCAGCCAACACCGCAAAGTTAAACGTCATGAATTCAACAATAGGGCGAAGGCCAGCCATGGCAGCTCCTACTCCCAGCCCTGCAAATCCAAGCTCAGAAATAGGAGTATCTATTACTCGTTTGAACCCGTACTTATCAAGTAAACCTTCTGTTACTTTGTACGCTCCATTATATTCTGCCACTTCTTCACCCATGATGAACACACGTTCATCACGTGCCATTTCCTCATCAATTGCTTCTTTAAATGCTTCTCTGAATTGTAATGTTGCCATCTATTAACTTGGTAAAAAGGTTAGGTGTGGAAGTATGGATTTTCTTCTGCGAACATGTCTTCGTACATCTCATGCTCCTCGGGATAAGGAGATTCATCTGCGAATTTAACCGCGTCCAATACTTCCTGTTCTACTTTGTCTTCTATTGCCTTAATTGCATCTTCTTTGGCAACATTATTGGCAAGCATATAATCTCTTAAGCGAAGAATCGGGTCGTTTTTTTGGTACTCTTCCAACTCTTCTTTTGAACGATACTTTTGAGGATCAGACATTGAGTGACCACGATATCGATAGGTGCGAATTTCAACAAACCAAGGCTCCGAAGTCTTGCGAACGTCATCCGCAATCTCCTTCATCTTCTCGTACACACTAAAAACATCCATTCCGTTAATCACTGCGCTTTTCATGTCGTAACCTTTTGCACGGTCAACGATTTCAGCTACAGTATGGCGCTTGGCAGCAGTTCCCATCGAATAACCGTTGTTCTCAACCACAAAAATCGCAGGAAGCTTCCAAAGTTGTGCCAGGTTCAATGTTTCATGCAGCGCGCCCTGATCCACAGCTCCATCACCGAAGAAACACAGCGAAATATTTCCTGTTTGATTGTATTTATTGGCAAATGCAAAACCTGCATTTATCGGAATATGGCCTCCAACAATTCCGTATCCACCCCAGAAATGCTCTTTTACATTAGCAAAGTGCATAGAACCTCCTTTCCCCCGGGAACAACCGGTGGCTTTTCCGAACAGCTCCGCCATGCCTTCATTTGCGGAAATCCCACGGCATAATCCCCAGCCATGATCGCGATAGGCAGTAATAATATCATCTTTATCATCAATTGCGAACACGGTTCCGGTAGAAATTGCTTCCTGGCCAATATAAAGGTGTAAAAAGCCTCCGAATTTTCCTTTTTGATATTGCTGCATGGCACGCTCTTCAAACCGGCGCTGAAGGTACATTTGCTCAAACATTGCAAGCAAATCGTCTTGCGTTAGTCCCAATGCTTTGTGTTTCTTTCGGGTAGCTGCGGGTAAATCAACACCTTTTTGAACCACTCCGTCTTGCTCTTCCCCAATACCTCTTGGGGCAAAGATGATGTCGTCTTTTATTGTATTGGCCATAGTAAGTTTTAGTATTCTCTTCCTCTGAAAAGGGGCAGGAATATATCAAAAAATTAGAACAATTAAGGGATACGATTTGGCTATAGAGCAACGCTTTCAGCGATGATTTTTCCAGCCATATTCAATGCTTCATCCAGCTTTTCCGGATTGCGTCCTCCAGCGGTAGCAAGGTTAGGTTGACCTCCTCCTCCACCGCCAACAAGTCGACCTAATTGACCAACCAAAGCACCGGCTTTCAACCCTTTCTCTTTGATTAAATCCTCTGTCACTGCCACCATAAGAAACACTTTTCCGTCAGAATCATTCTTTGATCCCAGAACAATTACCGTATTTGCTCTGGCTTTTTGAAGTGCATCGTAGCCTAGTTGTTTCAGCGTATTCATATCAGCGCCGGGAATTTCACCTTTCACAAGGTTCAAACCAATTTCCAGGGTTTCCCCGGATTCAAGCAAAGTATCCAGTTTGGCACCTGAATTCTGCCTATTGATTTTGTCCAGCTCTTTTTCAAGTGCCTTTTTCTCTTCCTGGAGTTTCGTCAGGCTCAAAACAGGATCATCCGACTGCCCTATCGCCTTGCGGAATTTCTGAATTAGCTTTTTTTCTTCGTTAAGCAACTTGATTGCCGGCCTGCCCACAATGGCTTCAATCCTTCGAACACCTGCCGCAACCGAACTTTCATTGAACAACCGGAAAAAACCTATTTCACCGGTAGCACCTACATGAGTTCCTCCGCATAGTTCCACAGAATAATTCTCATCAAACGTAATCATGCGAACAAAATCACCATACTTCTCCCCAAAAAGCATCATAGCTCCACGCTCCTGTGCATCTTCGATAGGTACATCCCGTTCTTCCAGTAATGGAATATTCTCCTGTATCTTCGAATTCACTTCAAATTCAACAGCCTCCATTTGTTCTTCAGTCATCGCTTCATAGTGGGAAAAGTCG
>JAKSCW010000299.1 GCA_022360375.1 Balneolales bacterium | reverse complement strand
GATTAGTGTAAGCCGGTTTACGAAAGTGAATTGGCTTTTTTTATATGGAGAATTTTAAGATTAATTTTCTTCCTTCATCCTGGTATTCCACTTCATCTGCATACTCTTTCATCAAAAATACCCCACGGCCGGAAGTCTTAAGGAGGTTTTCTTCAGCTAGTGGATCAGGGACTTCTTTGGGCTTGAACCCGCTGCCTTCGTCGGTTGTTGTAAAAGTGAGTGTAGAGCCATCATATTCTGCCAAAACATGTGCCTTTTTTGAAGCATCAAGTTGGTTACCATGTACAATAGCATTAGTAGCTGCTTCTGTAACCGTAAGCATCAAACGTGCATAGAACTCATCATCAAAGCCTAATTCCTGCTGCAATTCCAGCAACAAACCCTCTACTTTTTCCGCTTCTTCGAATTCTGATTTCAGAACCAATTCTTTTTTCAAAGTCATGTATAATCACTCAAAAAATTTCGGGATTATACTATGCTTTTACCTCACAATAAACAAATGACATGCTTTTAATTTACAAAGGATTTAAAGACGTACATTAAGAACAAGCGTAGGCACGGGTTCAGACTGATTAGGCACATATTCATAGGCAGTATTAACAGATAACCGTTCATCTTTTGCCAATGGATAGAGCTTAAGTGCCCGGAAGGTGTTTAAAAGTACAGATGCAGATCCGAATGCTATGTTGGCATAGGAAAGATTTCTTCTGCTTTCGTTTACAACTACAGTTTCATTAAACGTACAACAAACGGGGATGCTTTCTTCACTTCTATTTAGGTTATATAGCCCCAATGCTATACTGGCTACCCCCAACCCACCTGACAAAACAGTAAGATCAGCATTAGTCTTATAGGAGTTTTTGTTCATGTACGAAATAGAACTGAATGCAGTTTGCAGGGTCATCAATCCAAGTGAAGATACGATGTAGTCTGTTCGCAAGTCATTGTCTGTTATCTGTTCTTGCACGGGAGGAAAACCGCCATACGCAGGTTGAATCATAGCCGCTTCAAGTTTCGAGAGGCCATGTTCCTGGAGCCAGCTATCTAACAAGTCCGATTCCATTTCCAGTACATAGTCGTACTTGTATTTATTATTGATCGTTTCCGCTGCTTCCTTTCCTGCTGTTTGTTGAACTAAATAACCTACTGCACAAATATTCCCATCTTTATCGATAAAAGTTGGGCGGCGTTCATTCTGATAATCGTAATTCTTAGGAAAAGCTCTTTGATCTATATAATCCCTGAGATGGGAAAGCAAAAGGGCCCTGTTTTTTTGTTGCTTATTGGAAAGATGTGAGATTTCAGTTTCTCCCAATAGGGTTAGAACATACTCGAGATGAACGGTAATTCTCAATTCTTCAGAATCAGCCGCCGCAGGAAGTCTCTCGAATTTGTTCTGGAAACTAACGTTACCAATAACAGCATTTATAAAATCCTGGTTTAATGCGTTGGCATTTAATGAACCCCAGGTAAAAGCCAACGCTACTATGAAAGAATATTTAATTGACATGACCACCATATTTATTTGTAACCAACACAAATAAAATCACTTGCAATAAGAAATACGAGTCGCATAAAGATGTGATAAACAGGTGCTTTATTTGTGAAGGAATGTAACCAACATAGATTAGTTAATACTGTATTAATATATTTTCGGTAATCTCCCGTGGCAAAGGCGGCAATTCCATATTTAAAAATAACTTAGAGCATTCATTTTAATATAGGTTAATGGCAAATACACGAAATGGTAACGGGAAAAGTTTTGCAGAGAGTCTGATCCCCGTAAGTTTTTACCACATCATTAAGCAAGAAAGAATTTTTATTGGTTTAATCGGTTTGTTCTTTTTTGTAGCCGGTGTAACATTTCCGTATGCGGAAATTGCAATGTGGGTGGGATTCATTTTTGCCGGATATTCAGCTATCGCAAATGATTCGATACAAACTATAGGAACGTTTCTTGCATCTAACCAGGATAAGAAGTGGTGGGCACTTTGGATTTATATTGGCGGTATTTTCCTGGCCACGGTAACAATAAGTTGGATACTGTATGACGGCGATGTAAGCTACCAGCGTTTAACAACTCGTGGTTTTAACGAAACACCAACGGAATTCACTTTCCTGCAGGTGGCTGCTCCATTATTCCTTCTGATCCTTACCAGGATGAGAATGCCGGTTTCCACTACATTCTTATTGCTGAGTTGTTTCGCCACTGATGCAGAGGCGATTACCTCCGTGTTAGGAAAAAGCTTAAGTGGCTATTTCTTAGCATTTGCCGCAGGCATAATTACCTGGTTGTTGGTTACAAAAACGTTTGAGAGAAGGTTTACAGGTACAAAAGCTGCTCCCTATTGGTTACCGATACAGTGGTTAACTTCTGGTAGTTTATGGGCAGTTTGGGTGATGCAGGATGCTGCGAACATCGCTGTTTATCTGCCGCGTTCATTAAGTATTTTCGAATTTTTGGGTTTTGCACTTTTCATCTTCTTCGGTTTGGGACTACTTTTCTATCTCAGAGGGGATAAAATCCAGCAGATTGTAACAGAAAAGTCTCGCGTGACGGATATCCGTTCAGCAACTATTATTGATTTCATTTATGCACTACTGCTTACCTACAAACTAACTATTAGTACGGTACCAATGAGTACTACCTGGGTATTTCTTGGATTACTTGCCGGCCGGGAAATGGGAATGAGTATCATGGACGCCATGGGGCTTGGAAAACCAATGAAGAAAGTACTTAAAATTATTATTAAGGATTTAAGTTACGCGCTGTTTGGATTGCTTGTATCCATCCTATTGGCCATTTCCATCAATGCCGATGTAAGGGCAGAGTTACTAGGCCTGATAGGGTATTGAAATTGACCTCGAAAAATATCATTATAAGGCGTACCTGCACTAAGCGAGTACGCCTTTTTTATTGTTCATATCCTGCATTCTCTTCAAAAGAAAATCATCTACATATAACCACCCCAATTCCAAATCAGATGTAATATGAACGCTAATGTACTTGTGCTTAATCAGGACTATCAGCCTCT
>JAKSCW010000199.1 GCA_022360375.1 Balneolales bacterium | reverse complement strand
CAGGTTCACCGATTGATTGGGCCGCAATAACACCTACTGCCTCACCTTTCTCAACCACTGTTCCCCGGGCAAGGTCACGTCCGTAACACTTGGCACATACACCACGACCAGTTTCGCAAGTAAGTACCGAACGAATTTCTACCTGTTCGATCGAAGTTTCGGCAATTTTCTTGGCTACCGTTTCATCGATCATTTGATTTGCTTCACAAATCAATTCATCAGAAATCGGATCGTAAATATCATGCAATGAGAAACGACCAATGATACGATCTTCCAATCGCTCAATGATATCCTCGTTGTCTTTTAAAGCTTCCATTTTAATTCCACGAAGGGTACCGCAATCGTCTTCAGTGATGATTACATCCTGAGAAACGTCTACCAATCGACGAGTTAAATAACCCGCATCTGCAGTTTTAAGAGCGGTATCGGCAAGACCTTTTCGAGCACCGTGAGTAGAGATGAAGTACTCAAGTACGGAAAGGCCTTCCTTGAAGGAAGAAAGAATTGGGTTTTCGATAACCTCGTTTCCTTGCTGAAGACCAGACTTCTGCGGCTTGGCCATCAAACCACGCATTCCACCAAGCTGACGGATTTGTTCTTTCGAACCCCTCGCACCGGAGTCGGCCATCATGAACACTGGATTGAATCCTTCGCGGTCATTAGCCAGGGCCTGGAATAATGAATCAGATACACGGTTTGTGGTGCTTGTCCACTTATCAATTACCTGGTTGTAACGCTCGTTATCGGTAATGAAACCCATTTCATAGCGACCTTGGATATCAGTCACCTCATCTTTAGCTCCATTAATCAAATTCGCTTTCTCATCAGGAATGATAATGTCTTCCAAAGAGAAAGAAAGTCCGCCAAGGGTTGCATTCTCGTAACCAAGCTTCTTCATATCATCAAGGAATGTAGAACATCGTGCCGTTCCTGAAGCAGCATGGATTTCACCAATTAAAATACGAAGCTCTTTTTTACCAAGAGTCTTGTTAATGTATCCCATTTCTTCGGGAACAATCTGGTTGAAGATCACACGCCCGGTTGAAGTTTTAACAACTTCTACCGTTGATTCGCCATCTGCATTTAGCGTAGCAGTACGAACATTGATTTTCGCATGAACAGCTAACTTGCCTTGGTCAAATGCAACGATAACTTCTTCAGGTGAAGCAAAAGTTTTTCCTTCTCCCAGCTGGCCGCTTCTTGGCTTTGTAAGGTAGTAAAGACCCAAAATCATATCCTGTGAAGGAACTGCAATTGGACCACCACTCGCAGGGCTCATAATGTTGTGCGAACCAAGCATCAATACCGAAGCCTCAAGAATAGCATCATGGCTCAATGGTAAGTGAACCGCCATCTGGTCACCATCAAAGTCAGCGTTAAATGCCGTACATGCAAGTGGATGAAGTCGGATCGCTTTTTCTTCGATCAATACAGGCTGGAATGCCTGGATCCCTAAACGGTGAAGGGTTGGAGCACGGTTCAACATAACCGGATGCCCGTCAATCACATTCTCAAGCACTTCCCAAACTACGGCGTCACGGCGGTCAACAACTTTTTTGGCGCTTTTTACTGTTTTAACATAACCACGTTCAATCAATCGCCGAATGATAAACGGTTTATATAACTCAACGGCCATTTCTTTTGGAAGACCACATTCGTGCATCTTCAACTCAGGACCTACCACAATTACAGAACGGCCTGAATAGTCAACACGCTTACCAAGAAGGTTTTGACGGAAACGACCACTCTTACCTTTCAGCATATCGCTTAAAGATTTAAGCGGGCGGTTGTTATTACGAACCGCATTTGATTTACGTGAGTTATCGTATAAAGAGTCAACCGCTTCCTGAAGCATTCTCTTCTCATTTCGAAGGATTACATCAGGAGCTTTGATATCAATCAATCGCTTCAAACGGTTGTTTCGGATAATTACCCGTCTGTATAAATCGTTTAAGTCAGAAGTTGCGAAACGCCCCCCTTCCAATGGAACAAGAGGACGTAATTCTGGTGGAATAACCGGAATTACCCGCTGAACCATCCATTCCGGGCGGTTTTCAGTGTGCTGCGCTGCGGCACGGAATGACTCAATAACCTGAAGTCTTTTTAGCTTTTTCTTCTTACGCATTTGTGAAGTTTCATGCTTTACCTCATAGCGTAACTGATAAGCCAATTCATCCAGATCAAGATCGGCAAGCATCGCTTCCAGCGCATCTGCACCTTCTTTTACAATGAATTTGTCTTCGTCATCATCGTCCAGCTCGAAATTATCTTCCGGAAGCTGATCCATGATGTCGTATTTCTCTTCTTCAGAAATCAAATCCCATTTCGCATAGCCTAAATCTTTGGCCAAACCTGGGTTTATGATTACGAACGTTTCGTAATAAACGATACGATCAAGATTTTTTGAAGAAAGACCTAACAAGTAAGCAATCTTGTTAGGAAGAGATTTGAAGTACCAAATATGAACGGTTGGCACAGTCAAGGTGATGTGTCCCATCCGCTCGCGGCGAACCGCTTTGCGGGTTACTTCCACACCACAACGGTCGCAAATAATACCTTTGTAACGAATTCGTTTGTACTTACCGCAATGGCATTCGTAATCCTTTACCGGACCGAAAATCTTTTCGCAGAAAAGACCATCCATTTCTGGTTTGAAAGTACGGTAGTTAATCGTTTCCGGAGTAAGTACTTCTCCATGAGAACGTGAAAGGATTGTTTCAGCAGAAGCAAGGGAAATTCCAATGCTATTGAAGTCGTTGGTTACTGCTAATGTTTTTGTAATTGGCAAGGGTTTTCCTCCGATTTAATATTAACAGTGATTAATTCAAGTGAATTTCAAGGCCGAGCCCCATAAGCTCTCTCAGCAATACCTTGAATGATTCTGGAACGTCACCTTCAGGAAGGTTTTCACCTTTTACAATGGCTTCATAAACTTTGGAACGTCCTTTTACGTCGTCACTCTTAACAGTGAGCATTTCCTTCAAGATGCTGGATGCACCGTACGCGTACAGTGCCCATACTTCCATCTCTCCAAGTCGCTGACCACCAAACTGCGCTTTACCACCCAATGGTTGTTGAGTAATCAAGCTGTATGGCCCAATAGAACGAGAGTGCATCTTATCCTGAACCAGGTGGTTCAATTTGATCATGTAGATGTAACCTACGGTAGTTTTTTGCGAGAATGGCTCGCCTGTTCTACCATCGAGCAGATTCACGCGGCCATCTTCAGGAAGACCAGCTTCACGAAGTTTTTCTTTTACACCTTCCATGCTGGCTCCATCGAATATCGGAGAAGCGAAGGTAGTGCCTAACTTCTTAGCTGCCCATCCAAGAATGGTTTCGTAGATCTGGCCAAGGTTCATACGAGAAGGTACACCAAGTGGGTTTAGGCAGATATCAACCGGGGTACCGTCTTCCATAAAAGGCATGTCTTCCACTGGTACGATTTTCGCAACCACACCTTTGTTACCGTGTCGACCGGCCATCTTATCACCTACCTGAAGCTTTCTTTT
>JAKSCW010000404.1 GCA_022360375.1 Balneolales bacterium | reverse complement strand
GACTTCTCTCGATCGCTTCAGTTTTAGTAATATTCTGGTTTATCAGACGGATGATTTCGACTTCGAGCCCATTACTTTGCCAAACAGATCAGATAGCCTGGAAATAAGTTTTGGAGATCACCCTGATGTCTCGTTCTGGAATGAAGGATTACCCGTTTCCTTAGAAGGAAGAACGGAGGCTCATATTTTTACTCAATCTTTAACTACTGCTCAAATGAATCCGGATTCTGTGATAACCAGGGATACCACAATTTCATCACGGATCAGAGCTACTATTAATGCTTCAGCCTGGTCATTCCGGCTTTCTTTTAAAGAAGGTTCTTTAGCAGCATATGTTGCCAAAACACGTAATCGTAACCTTGCAATAAGTTTTGGGATATTATTGATTTTAGGTATCAGCGGAGGTATGATCGTTATGTTTTCTTATCGTTCGCGCCAGCTGGCTGAACAACAAATGTTGTTTGTAGCAGGAGTTTCCCATGAATTAAGAACACCGCTCACTGTGATACGATCAGCAGCCGAAAATCTCTCGGAAGGGGTTATTCAGTCTGAAAACAGGAAAAAAGAGTATGCGGATTTAATGCTGAAAGAAGGCCGCCGACTGAGTGATATGGTAGATCAGATTATGGAATTTTCCGGGATTCAAACGGGGAAAAAAATTTACAACTTTGGAAAAGTAGAAGTGCAAACATTGATTCAACGGCTGCAGGATGAAGTTGTTCATCTTCTTTTAGAAAAGGATATGAAACTTGAGCTGTCTAATCTCGCCAATACAGAGTTTGTACATGCTGATGGAGATGCTCTGTTTCTTGCTATTTCAAACTTACTTAAAAATGCCGTTAAGTTTAGCGACCAGGAAAGCACCATCATTCTAAAACTGGAAGACGAACATCTGAAAAGCAGACCGGCTTTACAGGTTGAAGTTCAGGATTTTGGAATAGGTATCCCGGAGGATGAATTGCACGAAATATTTAAACCTTTTTTCAGAGGGAAAAAACCAATTGATGAGCAGGTGAAGGGTAACGGAATAGGACTAAATCTGGTGAAGCGGGTGGCGGAAGCTCATCAGGGAGAGGTTTCTGTGAAAAGTAAGGTAGGAGAGGGCTCTACGTTCCGATTTAAAATTCCGGTGAGCAATGAGTGAGAAAAAAAGTATCCTGCTTATTGAAGACGAAAAAGGACTTATTATGACGATAAAAGATCGGCTGGAAGAGGAAGGATATCTGGTCGATTCTGCGGAAGATGGAGAAGCAGGTTTCCGGAAAGCATCGAAAAATACGTACAACCTTATTATTCTGGATTTGATGCTGCCCAAAAAAGGAGGCCTGGATGTGTGCAGAGATCTGAGGCAGCAAAAAATAGAAACCCCGATTATTATGCTTACCGCCAAGGGGCAGGTGTTAGACAAGGTTCTTGGCTTGAAGCTGGGTGCCGATGATTACATGCAGAAGCCTTTCGAAATGATGGAGTTGCTTGCAAGAATTGAAGTGCAGTTTCGAAAAACAAATAGATCTGAAAAAGCCCAGTCTTTAATGGATTTTTCATTTGGGGATATACATATAAATTTCGAAAGAATGCATGTTCAGCGTAATGGAGAAGATGTTGTGCTGTCTGCCAAGGAGTTTCAGTTACTAAGATTTCTTGCCATCAATGAGGGAGAAATATTGAGCAGGGACCAGCTGTTGAATGAGGTTTGGGGATATGATGCACTACCTTCCACCCGAACAGTAGATGTACACATCGCCTGGCTTCGTCAAAAATTGGAAAAGGACAGTCGATACCCCAGGCACATCCTTACGGTACACGGCTTTGGGTATAAACTCGTTGTTTAGGTCATTACTGCCTGGGATTTTGTTGTGGTTTCCCGGAAGGTAAACTCCAGGCTAAATTCTCCGTCTGTGTTTAGTTCATATTCAGAATCCAGTTGCTGCAAAAGAGTTTCAATTAATTGCCAACCAATGGTGTTTTTATTTCGAATTTTATCAACCTCAAAGCCGGGGCCATTGTCAGAATAGATGACTTTTATTCGTCCATTTTCTTCATAGAAGTGCAGGGTTACTTTATTCTGTTGCTTCGAATTAAAAGCATGTTTAATAGAGTTGGTAAATAGTTCGTTAATTAAAAGTCCTAATGGAACGGCTCGGTTAATACTAATCCTGTCAATATCGAATCTTAAATCATATTCAATCTCTTCTCCTCCGCTCAGAGCGTTTGACCCTAATTTTGTCAACAACTTTTCGTAGTAATTGGCGGGGTGAATATGGCTGAAATCCATATCCTGGTACAATTGTTCATGCACCATAGCAATGGAATGTATCCGGTTCCGGGCTTCTATAAGAAGGCTTATGTCTTTAGTTTGTCCCTCTTTCATAATCTGGAGTTCAAGTAATCCTGAAATAATTGCAAGGTTATTTTTGACCCGGTGATGAACTTCCTGAAGGAGAACTTCTTTTTCCCTTAACGCCTTTTCAAGTGTACTCCTGTATTCTTCCAGTTCGGTGATATCGTTCGCGATAATCAAGAGATCCGTTAATTTTCCGTCATCATTAAACAGAGGACTGGCTGTTATTTCAAGTGTGAGAAGTTCCCTGTATTTATTCTCTCTTTTGACAATAAATTGTTTTGGTCTTTTTGTAATACGAATGTCTTCCATGATT
>JAKSCW010000149.1 GCA_022360375.1 Balneolales bacterium | reverse complement strand
CCCCACCAGTTCCAGGGCTCTCCATCAGATGTTAAACCAGGGGCATTTAAAGCCTGGTTAAAATCGGAATTAATTAAAGCTTCAAACATGGGGCCAATACCACCGTACATTTTTTCAGGAAGATAGATCCCAAGAAACCACGCAATCACAAGCATAAACAAACCCTGGAAGGTATTTGTCCATCCTACACCCATTACCCCGCTAAAGAACACATAAATTAATACCACAAAGTAGGCTATCCCCGCTCCCAGCCAAATTGGAATAGCACCCTCGCTTATTGTATGCAGCACTAACCCGGCACCTTTCATCTGCAGGGTGAGATATGGAATCAAAACCACAACGGTGAGTACCGCTAAAATTGCAGAAAGCGTTTTGCTGTTAAATCGATCTTCGAGCAGTTCAGCCTGGGTTACAAATCCATATTTGGCACCTAATGCCCGGGCTTTAGGCCCAAAAAAGTAAAATGGAACCATTCCAATAGCGCCATACCCAATAATATAAAGTGCCGCAAAACCGCGTGAATATGCCCAACCGGGGCCGCCAAGAAATGCAAATGACGAAAAAATAGAAGCGCCCAGCACAAAATAAAGGATAAATACGTTCATAGAACGATCGCCCGCTACGTACCCATCCGTACTGTGGCTCACTTTTAGTCCCGGAAGGATTCCCATAATCAGGGTTACAAGCAAATATACCCCGCAAATCAGAACGATGATGACCCAATCCGCCAAGGCTATATGTCCTCCTTAGTATCGTATTTGTAATAGGTAAGCAGAGTTACAAAGCTTATAAGTACCATCAAAATAACCCAGGCAAAGGGCAAGGGAAAACCCAGAATTTGAGGTTCGGGGGAAGCAAAAAATGGAAAAATGGGCCATATAAGGCTTAATTGCACAAATAGTAAAATTCCAACGGCGATGAACGATTTTTTCTTTCTCTTGTTAGAAAAAATAAGTCCTTGGGGTAAATCTGTTTTCATGAACCAAAAGTAACAGAAATTATTAAGTCCCCAAATAATGGATTTAAAATCCGTATCTTTTTTGATGACTGAGAAGAACGACTCTACCATTCCAATTTCTGAAAAAGTAGCTAATCTTCCACTGAGCCCCGGAGTGTATATGTATAAAGATAAAGCCGGGAGCATCCTGTACGTAGGGAAAGCAAAGAAGCTCCGTAATAGAGTTCGTTCTTATTTTCAAGACTCCCGGCCTGTTGATAGCCGCATTAAGGCGATGGTCTCAAAAATTGATGATCTGGAAGTAATTGTTACAGATTCTGAAGCAGAAGCATTGATTTTGGAGAATAATCTTATAAAGCAAAATCAACCACGATACAACATAATGTATCGTGATGATAAGTCGTATCCTTATATATGTATTACAAAGGAAGCGAAGCCACGGATTTACCCTACCCGAACCATAGTAAAAGATGGAAGTAAGTATTATGGCCCTTATGACAGTGTAGTTACCATGAGGCGCATGCTCGATACGATTCGTCAGGCATTTGATTTTTGCACGTGTGCGGTTTCTCCCAGAAATGTGGACAAGAATCGCGGCGTACCCAAATGGCATTCCTGTTTTGAAGATTATCTGGGGAAATGCTCAGCAGATTGGGATAATGAGCGATACGAAATTGGCATCAGGAAAGTAGAACGAATGATTAACGGGCAAACCGATGCCCTGCTTCGGGAACTTAAAGAGGAAATGGAAATTGCATCCCAGGCACTTGCATTTGAAGAAGCGGCTAAGCTTCGGGATAGCCATCAGGCCGTAGAGCGATACAGCCAGAAGATGAAAATAGTGGCAGACAAAAAGGTGGATCGCGATGTGTTTGCTGTGAGCATTGATCAGGATTTGAAGGAAGCATGTGGGGTACTATTCAAAATCCGGGAAGGTAAAATGATTGGAAAATTCCATCGCTTCATCAAGAATATTGAAGGATTGGCAATTGGAGATTTAATGCAATCATTTGTGGAGGATTATTACACGGGACAATATACCGCCGCCATTCCTGATGAAGTGTATCTGAGCCATGCAATGACGGACGAAGAACCTCTGTTGGAATACTTATACCAGGAAAGGGCAAAGAAAGTACCTATTCATGTTCCACAAATAGGAGAGAAGGCGCAGCTTATTAAAATGGCAACGTCTAACGCACGCTTACATTTAAACGAACGGCTTTTGGAAAAAGAAAAAGCGGAGAGAGATCGGATTCCACATGCGGTAAAAGAATTAAAGGAGCACCTTAAGCTTCACCGTTTACCGCGACGAATAGAATGCTTTGATAATTCCAATCTTCAGGGTACGGATCCTGTGGCATCAATGGTGAGTTTTGTAGATGCAAAACCTCGCAAAAGTGAGTATAAGCGCTTCAATATTAAAACAGTGGAAGGTCCGGATGATTTTGCTTCTATGCGTGAGATTCTTATGCGACGTTATTCAGCAGTAATGAAGGATGGGCTTCAAATACCGGATTTGATAGTAGTGGATGGTGGGAAAGGCCAGTTAAGTGCTGCTGTAGAAGCATTGAAAGAAATCGGTTTTTATGGTGAATGTGAAATTATTGGGCTCGCCAAGCGGTTAGAAGAGGTTTTTCTACCTAACCGTTCTGAAGCTGTAATGATCCCCAAAAAATCCTCGGCTCTGAAATTGCTTCAGCAGGCAAGAGACGAAGCACACCGTTTCGCGATCACTTTTCATCGGAATAAAAGAGCCAAGAGAACTCTAGTAACGGAACTGACAGATATTGAGGGAGTAGGGGAAAAGAAGGCACAACAGCTGTTGAAAGAATTTGGATCCGTTAAAAAAATTAAAGAAGCGGACATAGAAAAGTTAAAAAATGTAGTGGGAAAGAAACTTTCAGAAAAAATTTACAATTTCTTTAGGTAATTGAAAGACTTGATGTGTATAAAATGTGACTCCCCTCGCATTAACATGTGATACATAGGTTAGGAGTGGTATAGTAAAATGAACCAAGCCAAAAAGTTTGCTCTTCATACACGGCAAATTTAGTTGGTAAAACGTTCTCTAGAAAATGCCAAAGAGCTAAATCCCAAAATAGGGTGACTATTATGGAATTAATTAAAAGAAACAACAAGACAAGATCTTATAAAGATTTAAGCGATCAGGAACTAGTAAGACTATTCAGACGGAAAGCAGACGAGCCTGCATTTAATGAGCTTATCAGTCGACACCAGGCAAAAATATATTCCTATATATATAGTATGGTGAATAACCCTGAAACGGCTAATGATATCTTCCAGGAAACCTTTACTAAAGTGGTAAGCAAAATGGATGATACCTACGATGAACAAGGAAAATGGATTGCCTGGGTAATGCGTATTGCTCATAACGCAACAATTGATCATATTAGAAAACAAAAGCGTTTTATCGACGTTAACTCGTGGTACGACGAGGAGGACTCTAAAACGGATTATTTTGACAGACTCGAAGATGAAAGCGTTGTTGATGCTGATAATCAAATGGTGGAGAAAGAAATGAACTCCAGCTTAATGAGTCATATTTCAAAATTGCCCGAAGAGCAGCGAACTGTAGTTCTTTTGAGACATTATTATGAAATGCCTTTTAAAGAAATCGCAGAATTGACAAATGTTTCAATAAATACGGCACTAGGACGTATGAGATATGCGTTAATTAACCTCCGAAAACATTTTGAAGAGGAAAGACAATTAGAGCTTAAACATGCTAAAAGAAAATGAAGATTGTATTCGATATCTGATGAGGGAAATGGATCCCTCTGAAGAAATCGAATTCGAACGGGAGATGATGGAGGATCAAAACCTCCTCATCGAGGTCGAAAGTCTAAGAAAAACATATCAAAAACTCGGAAATCTACCATTAAAAAATCCACCAGAAGCGCTTATTGAAAAAATTTCTACCATTGCAGTCACTACACAAAAACAAAAAATAGAAGATTCCAACAAATGGATTCTCTATTTAACCCGCTCGGTTGCTTCGGCAGCGGCGGTCTTAATGATTGCCACTACCGGATATTTTTTCTACAACGCTAATCAGGTGAATTCGGTCGAACCTGTAATTCAACCTACTGCGGATACAGAATATACAGTTCAACCCTGGGTAGATAGGAATGAAGTAATTCAATTTGTTGGAACCTCAGTTCAACCTACTCTTACAGAAGGCTTGCAACAACAGGTGGATGAGAGTTTCGATAAACTGAAGCTTGTAAACAGCGAAACTGGGTTTGGCCCATCAACAAGAGGTATTGTACTTACCAGTACAGGTAATTAAACTTCTTTTCAGCAATCATTTAACTTTGGGTGTGGATAACTTTGCATTGGGGTGTGCATAAGTATTTTTGTATGAGAGAAAGGCTGGCTTTATATTCAAAATTAGTCTTGAAATTGAAAGCCAAAACCAGGAATAGTTAATGGGCAAAGTTATTTCCATTGCCAATCAAAAGGGTGGTGTAGGTAAAACAACTACAGCAATAAATCTGGCCGCAAGCCTTGCTGCAATAGAACACCCTACGCTCGTTATAGATATTGATCCACAGAGTAACACTACCAGTGGCTTGGGAATTGATACCAAAACGGTTACCAATTCTATCTATGAGATTATGATTGGCAGTGCAGAGGTTAATGATTCCATTCGCCAAACCGAACTCGATTTTCTTGATTTGGTTCCTGCTCATATTAATCTGGTAGGTGCTGAGATTGAAATGATTGACCGTGAAGAGCGCGAACGTATTCTTAAGAAAGCAATTGCGGATGTACGTGAACGCTACGACTTTGTGATTATAGATTGCCCTCCCTCATTAGGATTGTTGACAATAAATGCTCTCACAGCCTCTAATTCCATTGTGATACCAGTTCAATGCGAATATTTTGCACTTGAAGGCTTAGGTCAGTTATTGAATACCATTAAAATTGTACGGCAACACTTAAACCCCGATTTGGATATCGAAGGGGTTCTTTTTACCATGTATGACAATCGTACGCGGTTGTCAAACCAGGT
>JAKSCW010000178.1 GCA_022360375.1 Balneolales bacterium | reverse complement strand
ATCAAGAAATACCGGAAGGAAGGTTCCTCCCTTGGAGGAGTGTATGAAATCATCGTAACCGGGGTTCCCACAGGCTTGGGAAGCTTTACGCATTGGGATCAAAAACTGGATGGAAAAATAGCTCAGGCTATTCTCGGTACCCAGGCCATGAAGGGAGTGGAAATTGGAATGGGTTTTGAATCCGGGGGCCGGCCAGGACACCAGGTTCATGATGAAATCACCCATAATGGATCTGAATTTCAAAGAAAAACCAACCGTTCAGGTGGGATTGAAGGGGGAATGAGTACCGGCATGCCCATCATAATCCGAGGCGCAATGAAACCAATTCCAACCATGTTGAATCCACTTGGAACCGTAGATATGCATTCGCTGGAACCTCAGGAAACCCGTTATGAGCGTTCGGATGTGTGTGCATTACCTCGTGCAGTAGTAGTAGCGGAGAGTGTAATCGCACCCGTGCTTGCCAATGCTTTTCTTGAAAAGTTTGGCGGTGACTCTGTTTCGGAGATTGAAGAACGTTACGAAGCGTTTAAACAACAATGAGTGCCCGCACCACCATATTGGCGAAACGGATTAAGGAAAATCCTCAGGATTCATTCTCAAAATTTGCATTAGCCTTAGAGCTTTTAAAAATCAATAAAACCGATAACGCCAAAGTTTTATTTGAAAGTATTATTGAGAACGACCCCAATTATGTTGGCGTTTATTATCATCTTGGAAAGCTTCACGAACAAATCGGGGAGAACAATTTAGCCCGAAACGCCTATAAGCAAGGGATTGAAATTTCGGACCTATTGAACGACAGTCATTCGAAATCTGAACTTCAATCAGCATTAATGGCCCTGGAACTAGATATTGATTGATATGCGAGCAATTAGACTTACCATTTTCCTTTTGTTTATAACCGGAACCTTTGCAAACGCTCAGGAACGAAAGGTTCACACTGTAGAAACCGGACAGACTTTGTATTCTATTTCCAGGCTTCTGGAAGTTACCGTTGCAGAACTACAAGCCTGGAACGACCTCCAGGATAATGCCATTTCCATTGGTCAGGAGCTGGTTTATTATGTAGAAAGTGAACGGGATACGGTACAGGAAAATCAAACTCCCGATCCGGAGCCTGAACCGGAAATTTCGCTAATAAATTTTTCTGCCCCACAGGAAAATGCGTTCTACCTGGTTAAAAGTGGTGATAACCTTACCACTATTGCCCGCGCTCATAATATGACCATCGAACAACTTAGGGCTTTAAATGGCCTGGAGGGGGATTTACTAAGAATCGGACAACGCCTCACGGTGAATAAAGTGGAGGATAGCGTTGCTCCTTCAGCCGCTGAATTTTCTGAGGAATCTTCTCCACAAGGGGTTTTTGCTGTGTACACTGTTAAAAGTGGTGAACGTAAAGATGAATTGTTAGCACGTTTTCAAATGAATGAAACGGAACTCCAGGAGCTCAATCCTGGAATTAATATAGATCGTTTAACCCCTGAGCAAAGGATTACCGTTCTGCTTCCCCCTTCAAGATCTTTTGATAATCCATATTTGAATAAAGCGGATTTACAGGATTTGGGAACGGTTGGTGTTTCCAGTTATTCTGATAATGAATTTGGAAATTCGACCACAAACGGGGAGTTGTACAATCCGGAAGAATTCACTGCTGCGCACTCAAACATTGCGCTTGGAAGTATAATTTTCATCGAAAATCCGGACTCCGGTCAAGGAATTTATGTTCGCATTAATGACCGTATTACGGAAAATGGCCTGAAACTTTCAACCGCTGCTTACCGAATATTGGACCTCGGAAATTCGCAAAACCCCAGAGTAATCATTTATACAGGCAGTTGACATCAGTGCTGTAAAGCAATATTTCAAAACCACGCATACTTTGCTTTATAGCTTTTTGTTAAGTCTTCCTCTTTTCCTGATTTATGAAAGCCTCATTATAATTTCCCAGCCAAACGCTGAGCATATTGTTCGAATTAGTGTGGACGTGTGGATGAAAACCATTTTCACATCCCTTGGTGTGAACGCTGTTTCGTTTTCATTACTCGCCATGATGTTGATCGGTATTTTCATTGTTTATAAAGAGCGGGAAAGATTGAAAGAACTTAAAGGCCGTTACTTCCTGGTTATGATTTTGGAAAGTACGGTATATGCCATTGTGGTAGCATACATAAGCAGTACGCTTACCACTGTGCTCTTAAATTTTTCTGCCACTGATCCTGTAAGTGGTTTAACCTATCTCCAAAAACTCGCTCTTTCACTTGGAGCGGGGTTGTATGAAGAGTTATTCTTCCGGGTAATTTTGGTAAGCCTTCTGATTTTTGCCTTTAATCGACTTTTTAACAATAAAAGATGGGCATCCGTAACTGCCGCGGTTGTTTTATCAGCCCTTTTATTCAGCGCGGTTCATTACATGGGTTCAATGGGCGATTTCTTTACTTTGAATTCATTTTTTTACCGGTTTCTTTTTGGGCTAATTCTGAATGGTCTTTATGTGGCCAGGGGGTTTGGAATAGCTGCTTTAACTCACGCTCTATATGATGTTATGGTAATAACATTTTTTTAGAGATCAAGCTTAGCTACCTCAGCTATAAATACAATCTATTACTCTAAATGCCTGTACAGAGGTACTTTGCTTCAACATTGAAGCACAAAGGCTTTTTTTACAAACGGTAACAAAAGTGGAAAAAATTAGCTTAATTAAGAGGGGACTTTAACCTGAGATACAGCGTGAATAATATCGGATCGCGGAAGCAACAAGCATTCAATGATGAAATCATTCCTCATATGGAATCGCTGTATAATTTTGCCTTGCGACTTACCACCGATCCTAGTGATGCTGAAGATCTTGTTCAGGATACTATTGTTAAAGCCTTTCGATTTTTTGACAGTTACGAGAAAGGGACCAATGCCAAAGCATGGCTATTTCGAATCCTGAAAAACTCTTTCATCAATAACTACCGGAAGAATCTGAAGAAGCCCCAAAATGTGGATTTCGATGAAGTTTCGTCCTATTACGAATCAGTACGGGCGGAACGCACTGATACCACCGATTTAGAGAGTCTCATCTTCAGAAATCTCATGGATGATAATTTCTCGAAGGCACTTGCTAAGTTACCTGAAGATTTCAGAACGGTTGTTCTTCTTTGCGATGTGGATGGGTTTACCTATGAAGAAATATCCAACATGCTTGATGTTCCTATAGGTACCATCCGTTCACGACTTCACCGGGGAAGAAACCTTCTTAAAACAGAGCTCTACGAATACGCAAAAAAACGGGGATATACCGACGATTAATCTACGCTTCGCTGGTATTCAGAATAATCCGCATCGTTGTTCCTTTTCCGATTTCACTGTTTAACACGAACACCTTTCCGGAATGATAATCCTCAATGATGCGCTTGGTTAAACTAAGCCCGAGTCCCCAGCCGCGTTTTTTTGTACTATAGCCCGGGCGAAATACATTTTTCGTGTTTTTAGATTCAATTCCTGATCCAGAATCCTGGATGTCGATAATAACCTGGCCTTCTTCTTCTTTTGATGAAATGGCTATGAAGGATTCCTGTCCTGCTTTCTTCAGCGCATCCATCGAGTTTTTTACCAGGTTTTCAACCGCCCATTGGAATAATTCCGGGTTAATGGCAACTTCTGCATTCGCGTGAAGCTGCTTCTTAACATCAACGGCTCTTCCCAACTGGGGAAGTCTTTTTTCGAGGTAGCTCACAACATCCATTAACACGGGTTCAATACTCATCTTTTTAAGCTCTGGTGTGGAGCCAATTTTACCAAAGCGTTCTGCTACATTGCTCAATCGTTGAACATCATTCTCAATTTCTGCAATAAGCTTTTGGGCATTCTCATCTGCTTTATAGTCATCCCGGAATAAATGTATCCACCCAAATAAACTCGAGATGGGGGTTCCAAGTTGATGAGCCGCTTCTTTAGCCATACCCACCCAAAGGTTGGATTGTTCTGTTCGTTTAATGCTTTGGTAGGTAGTGTATCCAATGCCAAGTAACAGAGATAATAGTATAATCTGGATATAAGGAAAATACCTCAAAATCTGCACCGTAAAACTCTCCCCGTAATACACATACTGCTCTATTTGAGTATTTTCGTCTCCAACCAGAATCCTGATTGGTGGGTTTGTTTCTTTAAGTTTTTGTACCAAAGCTGCCCTTTTTTCCGGTGAGTCGATTTCGCCTTCAGACACATTTTTAAACTGGTAATTGATAATAAGATCCTCCCCCGACTGAATCATAGAGGCTAGTGGTTCATCATTCTCATCCACTACCACAGCCGGAACATCCGAGTTCCACGACTCGTTTAGTATAAGTTCGTTGGTTACAAAATCTGTAGCACTCTGGAGATTTTCAATTTCAATAATCCTGTTGATAATACTATCAGGAATGGTCTGATATTGCCGGAGCTCTGATGCAAGTATTAGTAATTGTGTACTTACTTGCTGGTTAATTGGAAGTGCATTGTATTCGATTGCCTTTGCCCATAATTCTACCGTCATCCGTTCCTTTTGCAGTATTTTCTCTACCAGATAGT
>JAKSCW010000359.1 GCA_022360375.1 Balneolales bacterium | reverse complement strand
GGAGGGAAGTTATAGTGCAAGTAAAATGTTTTCGCCTCCTGGTTGAACAAGGTGTCGACCGATTGCTCATCACGCTTGGTGCCTAAGGTTGCTGAAACCAGGGCCTGAGTCTCTCCCCTGGTAAAAATGGAAGAACCGTGAGCTCGTGCTATATATCCTACCTGAGTCCAGATATCACGAATATCTGCCGGGGTACGGCCATCAATCCTGCGTTCCTTTTCCAAAATCATGGAGCGAAGCTCGTTCTTCTCGATGCTGCCTAACACTTTTTTGGCTTCACCTAGTTTTTCAGCAGCATCTTCGTCTTCTGCCCACTCTTCTTCTAATTGATCAATTGCAGCTTGTTTCGCTTCCTTGATCTTCTCATTGTATTCTTCTTTTCCAAGGCCAATGTTCACAATTTCATTGATCTGAGCTTGTGCCAGGCTTTTCACTTTGGCTTCTAACTCTTCATCCACTGCCGGTGGAACAAACTCGCGCTTTGGTTTTCCAAGCTCTTCACGAAGCTCATTCTGGAAATCACACAGTTTTTTAATGGCTTCATGAGCGGCTTTGATGGCGTCGAGCATATCTTTTTCAGAAATCTCCTGCATCTCACCTTCCATCATTAAGATGGAATCGGCAGAGCCACCTACCACCATATCTATATCGCTTTCCTTAAGTTCGCTTACGGTTGGATTAATAATAAATTCTCCATCTACGCGACCTACCCGAACTTCAGCCATTGGGCCATCAAATGGGACATCAGAAAGGTGTAGTGCTAAAGAAGCCCCAACACCACCAAGAACATCGCCATCATTTTCATCATCGGATGAAATTACGGAGGTGATAATTTGGGTATCGTTATAGTATCCTTTTGGGAATAAAGGACGTAGAGTACGGTCAATTAATCGGCTGGAAAGTACTTCCTTATCGTTCGACTTCCCTTCCCTTTTCATAAATCCACCAGGGAAACGCCCTGCTGCTGAAAAGCTTTCTTTATGATCTACCGTTAGCGGGAAAAAATCTTGCCCCGGTTTTGGTTCCTTGGCACTAACTGCGGTACAAAGTACCATAGTATCGCCCATTTTTACTATTACAGATCCATCTGCTTGTTTGGCAATACGTCCTGTTTCTATGGAAAGCACCTTTCCCGGTGCAAATTCAACACTTCTAAAATCTTCTTTCATTTATTTTTTCTTTGATTTGTTGCTTTATCCCGATTTGAAACGTCGATAGGCTAGCTAGAAATTGAAAATCGGGAGAGAATTGAAAAAGGCTCCGACAGAACAGAGCCTTTTGAGAAATTATTTTCTAATACCAAGCTCTTTAATCAGCTCACGGTATTTCTGAATATCTTTTTTCATGAGGTAGTTAAGCAAACGACGGCGCTTACCTACTAACTTCAACAACCCACGGCGAGAAGCGTGGTCTTTTTGATTGGTTTTTAAATGCTCGGTTAGGTGATTGATTCGATGAGTAAAAAGAGCGATTTGCCCTTCAGTAGTTCCGGTATTTACTTCTTCTCCGCCAAACTTTTTGAAAATGTCTTTTTTTTCTTCTGCAGTTATGCTCATTGCAATGTTCAATTATTCTATTAAATCGATTTATAAGAGGCAAAAGATACGCTTTTTTCTTGAAAAGCAATACCGTGAAACCAACTTTTAAGTTTCTTAATTCTTACGAAATACCTCGATAGTTCTGGTTTTATCGGCTTCAAGTTGATTTCTTAAACCGACTACTCCATCAAATTTCTTTTCATCCCTTATCCGCTCCACAAACCGAATCTGTACGGTTTTGCCATAAATCATTTGGTCAAAATCGAAAATATTAACTTCTAAAGATTTAGTCTCCCCGTCAAAAGTTGGTCGTACTCCAATATTCATCATACCTAAGTACCAGTTTTCATCCACTCGTATTCTTACAGCGTATATTCCATTTCTGGGAGCAAGTTTATTGGGATGCTCTACCTTGAGATTCGCTGTCGGGAAGCCCAGTGTTCTACCTCGTTCATCACCATGAATAACCAAACCATTTAACATGTATTCCCGGCCCAATAACTGCGCTGCAGTTTTCACATCTCCTTCGTTTTGCAGGGTTTTACGAATTACTGTGCTACTGATCGTGGTTGCCCCCATTTCCTTTTTCGAAACCACATGCACATCAAACCCAAATTCCGGGCTTAATTTTTGAAGAGTCTCAATGGTGCCGGAACGGTCCTTTCCAAAATGGTGATCATACCCTATCACAAACTCACTTATGCCAACCTTTTTGTAGAGAATATCCACCACAAATTCTTCTGAGCTTAGCAACGAAAAGTCTCGTGTGAATGGGATTACAAGCAATACATCAACCCCCATAGATTCGAGTATTTCAGAGCGCTCTTTCAAGGTGGTTAGAAGTTTAATTCCGTTAGATTTAGAGTGAATAATGCTTCTTGGATGAGGATCAAATGTGACGACTACACTTCGTCCCTCCCTCATTTTCGCTTTTTTTACCACCGTTTCCATCAATGCACGATGCCCTTCGTGCACTCCATCAAAGGTTCCAACAGTAAGCACTGTATTTGGAACCCGTTCTATATCTTTTAGATGAATCAGTTCAGCCATTCCTATTCAGCAAGTCGTTTATTTGATGAGGAGTTAACGCAATTTTGTTGGAAAAAACTCCAATATTAATTCGTTCCAATGCACTTAAATAAGCCCGGGAATGTAAGGCCAGCCCCAGGTCATGAGCGATAGAACGAATGTACGTTCCTTTGCTACATGTAATGCGTAAAATTACCTTTGGGCACGAAAAATCAAGAATTTCATGTTCATAAATGGTTACCGGGCGAGGCTCCAATTCCACTGACTTTCCCCGCCTGGCCAACTCATATAGTTTTTTGCCGTCTCGTTTCAGTGCTGAATACATAGGTGGAACCTGTTGTATTTCTCCTGAAAACTGTTCTCCAAGCATGTTTTTGATACCTGAAGATGAAATATGCTCAAAAGGGGCCGACTGATCGATCTCTGATTCAGCATCATAGCTTGGTGTGGAACCACCAAATGTAATTTCGGCAATATACGTTTTGGATTGGTCCTGAATCTGGCTTATGGCTTTAGTGGCTTTTCCACTACAAATGACCAGCAATCCTGTTGCCATAGGATCCAGGGTACCGGCATGCCCAACCTTTTTTGTTTTTAACCTTCCCCGAACGTATTTAACCACATCAAAACTGGTCCAGCCCGGGGGTTTATTCAACAAGAGTATTGAACCTGAACTGAAATCGAATTCCGGAGAAGGAAGGTTTTCAGAAGAAAAAACCGGGAATGAATCCAATGGCGGGATATGAGCCATACCTACTCATCATCTTTTGGAGCTTTGGGCTGTTCGTCTACTTTTTTGAACAACTTCTCCATCTTGTTTACATATTCGGAGGTGTCGTCTGCATAAAAATGAAGTTCGGGAATCTTTCGAACCTGGTTTTTGAT
>JAKSCW010000400.1 GCA_022360375.1 Balneolales bacterium | reverse complement strand
GCAACTTTGGTAATATCACCATTCGCCTTCAAACAACTGATGTAGAAGGAACCATCAGCCAATTACAAGAAACACTTAGCTCGCTAAATGATGGCTTACCCATGTGGTATTACTTTTTAGAAGATGATTTAGTTGACGAATACGATACCGAAGAAGTGATTAGTGAAATGCTTACCTATTTTACCTACTTAACAATCTTCATTGCCTGTTTGGGTTTATTGGGATTGGTTTCTTTCACCATTATTAACAAGAAAAAAGAAATTGGTATTCGAAAAGTTCTTGGTGCTTCCGTACAAAGCATTGTACAGAACGTCTCTTTCCAATTTGTAAAGTTAGTTTTCATCGGATTCTTAATTGGTGCCCCATTGGCCTATTTCCTTATTCAACAATGGCTAACCAGTTTCGCTTATAGTGAAGCACCCAATTTCGTAACATTTCTTATTGCCGGAACCTCGATTGTTGGAATCACTTTGCTTACTATCGGATATCAAATTTTTAAAGCAGCGCTGGCTAACCCGGTAGAAAGTCTAAAAAGCGAATAAAACTATGCATTGGAACTACGTCAAAATAGCCTGGCGCAATATCAGAAAACATAAGCTTGATTCTTTTATAAGTTTGACCGGACTCTCGGTTGGGCTGGCATGTTGTATACTGCTTTTGATGTACATTCAATTTGAATGGTCCTATGATAGTTTCCATGAAAACCGGGATTCTATGTACAGGGTGGTTAAGGAGTATCAATACTCTAACCAGGAAAACATTGAAAAAACGCTAACCCAACCTTATGTTCAATCTTTTGCATTAAAAGAGGATTTCCCCGAGATAGAAACTATTGTAAACGTCTCCAGAATTACCGGAAAGGTTCTGTCAGGTAGCAAATTCATCGATGAACTTCTATACACCGTAGACCATGAATTCCTGACTATATTTACCTTTCCTTTACTGCATGGCAACTCCGAAACAGCGCTCTTGAATACCGATTCCATCGTTCTGACTAAAGCTTCTGCTGTTAAGTATTTTGGTACGACTGATGTACTCGGGGAAACACTTACAATTCGGTTGTTGGATGAAGCAAGAAACTACACCGTTACCGGGGTAACCGAAGATATACCTCTGAATTCGAGCCTGACCTTTGATTTCTTACTTCCGTTTGAAAACTACTTTAGAAACGAAACCCCGGAAAGAGCGGAGCGATACCGGGAAAATTGGTACTTAGGATTTGTGGAAAGCTGGATTGTTTTAAATCCCCATACCCCCCCGGAACAGCTCGAAGATAAATTCCCGGCATTCCTTGAGAAACATTTTGATAACAGTTTCATCGAGCGGCAGAATGCACAACTTAGCTTACAAGCCTTTACCGGAAGCTATTTTGACGAAAGCATCAGATCCTATTACGCAACCAGTTCAAACAAAACATATACGCTGATTATTGGTACAATTGCCATAATCATATTGGTTATTGCGGGCATTAATTTTATGACGCTTACCTTAAGCCGGGCCAGCTCCCGCTATCATGAGATTGGCATTCGAAAAACCATTGGTGCAGCCAGGCATCAGATTCAATCTCAAATTGTTGGGGAAGTATTTGTGACATGTACTATAGCTATCCTTATTGGCCTCTTGCTTGTTGAAATAGCTGCACCTTATACAGGTTTTATTTTTGATAAGGAACTGAATTTAAGCTTGTTCAATGATCCCGGGCTATGGATTGGAATTCTGACTTTACTAACGGTCCTTACTTTGATAGCGAGTATGTATCCGGCAATAATAATCGCTTCCAAAAAAACCGTTTCGTTGTTTTCGGGTTACACTTTTGCTCAAAGAACTCCTCCAGTTGTAAAAGGGTTACTCATTATTCAATTTGGGGTATCAATCACCCTAATGATTGGAACCTACGTATTGCAGCAACAATTGGGATATTTGTTAGAGAAAGACCTTGGATATAACCCGGAGAATGTGGTTGCCATTCAAATAGATCCAGAGGTTTCGAATGCAAAAAAATTGGCTGCCCTTTTCGCGGAAGAATCAAAAAAAATATCCAGTATTTCTGATGCTTCTGTTACCTCGTCGGAACTGAAGGATTATTCACAATATGAAATAAATACTGCTGGGATGGGCTTAGGGATGACAGGCACATCACTCACAGGCTTTGACTTGGGAGTAGCTACCGATGTTATTGATGAACGTTATCTTGAAACTTTAGGGATTGAATTGGTTTCTGGTTACAATTTTACTGCACATGCAAATGCATATGCTTCCGATGAGATTATTGTTAACGAAGCCTTTGCTGAAATAATGGGATGGGAGAACCCAATCGGAGAGATAATTGAAGACAAACCTGAAGGTAACTGGATCAATTATCTTGATGGCAAAAAAGTAGTCGGTGTTGTAGAAAACTTTCACTTTAAAAGCCTCTACGATCCCTTGCAACCTATTGTTTTACAACATATAGAGGGAACGGGAAAAAAACCGGGGACTATTTTGGTTAAAATGAGTTCTGATAATATGAGTGCGACCATTTCGGAGCTCGAATCACTTTGGAATACAATATTTCCTGAAGAGATATTTTCTTTTGCATTCCTGGATGAATTAGTGGCCAATCAATATCAGAAAGACACCCTGTGGAACAGAATCATTCTTCTTTCGGCTGGAATGTCTGTTCTATTAACCTGTTTTGGTCTTTTAGGCCTTACGGCGTTAGCCACTCAACGAAGGGTAAAAGAGATCGGTATTCGTAAAGTATTTGGAGCTTCCATTCGAAGCATCGTGGAGCTTATTTCAAAGGATTTTGTACTTATGATTTTTATTGGTTTTACTATTGCTGCACCTGTTGCCTATTATTTCAGCAACCAATGGCTAAGTAACTTTGCCTATAAAATAGGGCTGGGAATTACTCCTTTCATTTTGGGAGGAGCTACTACCCTTGCCATTGCCCTGACCACCATCAGCTGGCAATCCATCCGGGCCGCTTTGGCCAACCCCGTAGAAAGTTTAAGAAACGAATAGAATAAAAAGAATATGATAAAACTTAATAACATCGATCGATACATCGACCAAAAATTTCAGCGAAACTTCATCCTGAAAAGCATTGACCTGGAAATTGAAGAAGGAGAATTTGCTTCCATAATGGGCCCAAGTGGCGCGGGAAAATCTACCTTACTTAACATTCTCGGGCTTCTTGATGATGCCAATAGTGGTGAGTACTACTTCATGGATGAACCGGTTCATAAATTAAGCGAGAAACAAAAATCCCAGTATCACAAATCATACATAGGGTTTGTGTTCCAGGCTTACCATTTAATTGATGAGCTTACCGTGTATGAAAACATAGAAATGCCTTTACTGTATCGCAAAGTAAAAGGTAGCGAACGCAAAAGTATGGTCGCGGATATGCTCGACAGGTTCAATATCGTTGCAAAAAAGGATTTGTTTCCTCATCAACTCTCTGGTGGGCAACAACAGTTAGTTGGGGTAGCCCGTGCTTTGATCGGAAATCCAAAACTGATTCTTGCCGATGAACCTACCGGGAACCTTCATTCTGATCAGGCTGCTGAGATTATGTCGTTATTCAAAAAACTAAATGAAGAAGAAGGAGTTACGATTATACAGGTAACTCATTCTGAGAAAATGGCTTCCTATGGAAACCGTATCATCAACATGAAAGATGGAATGTTGGTTGAAAACCAGCCTTACCTACAAAACTAAGCCCAACCATTATGCAAAATGTACGAG
>JAKSCW010000147.1 GCA_022360375.1 Balneolales bacterium | reverse complement strand
TTCCATTGCGGTTAGCTGTACTGATTACGACCATGATGCAGATCTTTCGGGTTGCAAAGAAGCCGCACGGCGTGTAGTTCGGTTTGTACTCGATCAACAACTTCCGAAAGGAGTTACCATTAATGTGAATGCGCCATCCGGGCCGTTCAAAGGAATTAAATGGGGTAGAATGGCAGACAGCCGGTATGTTGAAGAATATGAGGCAAGAAAAGATCCCTATGAGCGTGATTATTATTGGATGAGCGGAAGTTTCGAGTTACTGGACGAAAACACGGATACTGATGTCCACGCTTTGAATGAAGGGCTTGCTGCGGTTACTCCTATACAGTACGATCTCACGGATTATGATTTACTCCGAAAAATAGCCGAAACGGAGCTTTGATCACCGGGTTGCTTTCTTGATAAGCTTTAATGCCCAATCATAATGGCTGCTTGTTGCTGAGACAAAATAGGCTCCTAAAGCGTTTGTACCTGTCCATTTGTATCTTTTTCTTTCAAACAGCTCATCATTTGTATGACTTCTGATCATATCTGTGATTTTTTGGTGGGATTCACCAAGTAGTTTTTTTGATTCCTTAAAAGATATGGTTGCATACTGTTCCCGGATTGATCGGTTTAATTCCGGGGTGGTTCTCCAGGTATATCCTTCTGCAGGAATGGATGGTTTTTCGCCTTTCATCCCGATTTCATACCATTGAAACACTAACAGGTGCCAATGATGCAGATGTGCCAGAACGTCCCGGATATTTCGATTCAGAGTACCTTCAGGAAAATCAGAGGTTCGTTTTTCTTCGGGAAGATTATTTATGAAATCCCATAGCTTTTGCATGTTGGTTTCGCTTGCTAGTAACAGCTCTTCTTTACTTTTCGGACGTGCCATTTTAGCTTCATTTATTTGAGAATCAATTCAATAAATCAAAGAAATATGAAGAGCATATAAAAAGTGCGGCGATAGCCAGCCGCCACACTTATTTATCTACGCAGTAAAAGCTTGTGCTGGTGATAATTGCTTATAATCAATCCGTATGGTTTTGAAGTCATCATTATCAACGGCGCGCCCGGTTTCTAAATAGTATTTCAATCCTATTAATGAACTTTTGATCAGCTTCCGCATCTGCATTTTTAATAAATGAACCATGATAACCGGCTTTGTTGATACATTCAGTACAATGCGGATATTGGTTTGATGTTCAGAAACAGATTCGAGTTCATAGCGGCCTGACATCTCGTGTACCATCGGAAAGTTGGAACTGATAATTTTGATAGTCACATTTTCCTGGTCTACTAAATCCACAATTCTTTCTTTGAAATAGGTTTTATCGTCCATATCACAATGGCGTTCACAGTTTAGCCCTCCTTCTGATTCACCATTCATGAAATGAGAGCCCTGTAAATTTGGATTCCATTCATGAACATGCCCAAATTGGTTCACTAGTACATCCCAGGCTTTTGCCTTAGGCACATGTACAATTTCTTCTAATACTAATTCACTCATTACTATTGCTTTTAAGATTATTCTTTCAACTAAACGATCGTTGTTGTTTCCAGCGCCAATTGCTCAAGTCTGGCAGCTGCATCGGAGTAGGCTGCGGAAACCATTTCTTTCATTTGAGTGAAGATTTCTTCGGTTTCAACATCCAATTCAAGTGTCCAGAACAGTTTGGTAGTATTTTCATCAACTTCTTCAAGCCGGATGATGCCCACTAAATTTGTTGCAGGAAATGAGTTTTGTTTTTCCACAGAATAGATGAAGGTTTTTTCAGCTCTATGGCTTAGAAATAATTCTTCAAGAGTATCACCTCCTTCTAAATCACAGTAACGCATGTTTACCTCTACATTCGATCCTGTGAGCCGGGTAAACCACTTTTCCCATTCCGCGCCAGATTCAATGAGATTCCAGGTAGCAAGAACAGGAGCATTGAGAGTGTGTAAAGTTTTAATCGATTTTTTCATTGAGCTAGTAATTTGTTAGAAAATGACAGCTCTAAGATGAAAGGTTCTTTTCAGCTATTCTTTGTTGTGAAGGTCAAGAATTTGGAAAATCAGTTCAAAAACTGCTTTCGGTAGTCTGATGGGGAGCAATCGTACTGAGCGGCAAATGACTTTGAAAAGTGGGCTACATCGTTAAAACCACAATCGAAGCAAATGTCGCTAACACGTTTTGAAGTAATTCTGAGTAAGTCGGCTGCCTTCTCAAGGCGTTTGGTTTTGATGTACTTTGCCGGACTTTCATTGAAAGCTTTCCTGAAAGAGCGTTTAAAGGATGAAAGGCTTAAGTTGGTAAGGTAGGCGTAATCTTCCAGGGAAAGATTATTAAAGAGATTGGCTTTGATAACATCTTTAAACTCTGTTTCAGAAGGATTGAACAGGTCACTGAGAATATCCCTAATGCCATGGCTGTCGGTGTTATACAGCAACAAGATCAATTCCTTTACCTTAAGAATGAGTAAGTCATCATTCACAAAATCAGGGTTTTCGAAATAATAAAGCAGCCCGTTAAAAAAATTGGTTACTGCCGCATCATAATTAATTTTTAATGCCGTAGTAGTACCTGGTTTTTCCTTTGACTTCAGGAAATCGGGAATATCATTTTTGTATACATGCGTAAGCACATCGGGGTAAAAGTGGAAAGCGATGGCTTCACCGGGCGAACCCTCATCATTTTGGTTCCAGCTGTTTAAAAAACTGCCGCACTTCATCAATACGCTTTCTTCCTTATTCAGTTTTTTTGTTTCAAGCTCGCTGTATAAGGTTGAATTCCCTTTAATGGCATAAATGAGGCAAGCTTCATCATGCATAACCTGCCCCGCTTTTAACGGAGGCTCAAAAATTACCCGTTCGAGGACCACTTTATCGAGCAGGGAAAATGTTTGGTGGTTAATGATCATAAAATCCTTTTCCTGCAATAATACAATTTTTTATACCTGTCATGCTGAAACAGGTTCAGCATGACACGCACAAAGCGATTATGGAGTAAACAAGATAGCTAAAACCCCAGCGCACATAGCTTTTTCAATACAAAAAAACAAAAATCCCTGTA
>JAKSCW010000369.1 GCA_022360375.1 Balneolales bacterium | reverse complement strand
TTGTGGATGATGATGGAATTCCGGATGAAAATTTTATTAATGCTCATTTGAAGGAACACAAACAGCGGGGTAACATATTGGTTTCTCGTGGTGTGTATTACTCAGATGATGTAACTGAGGACCCCTGGCACTATAACATCGGAAACAAAGTTAAACCCGCCATTACTATTTTGGAAGGGAATGCCTTTTATAATGCAGGCGCGTTTTACCGGGCCGGTGGTTGGGGTGATTACATCCTGTTTGGCTACGGAGGAACTGAACTCAGTTATCGTTTGCTGGAACTCTATCCGGATAAAGAAAGGCAGATTTTTGTGCCGGGATCAAGATTAAATCATCAATACTTCAGAGGTGATGGTCATAAATCCGGGAAGAAAATAAAACAAAAAGTTTCCAAAATGCTGCTTGATTGCTTACACCCCGATCTTGAAAAAGAAGTTCGGGATTGGCCATCCTCTTTTGATGGGGAAGAAAGTATATACATCAACTACTCATGGGAAGAGAGTATAACTACTAAATGAAGTTTTATGATTAAGCAAGGTTCAACTGAATTACTGGAAGGAAGAAGTTCCTGGCAACAATATTTGTCAACCTTGCCTTGGGCTGGGCATATATTTGGTAATGATCTGGTTTCTTATGAAAGTGCCGGGTTCGATACGTATTTCGAGGCCTTAAATATGCTGGCATCTGTTGAGTTGAACGATTATGGCGCAACGGAGAGGAAACGATTACTCAATTCTGCAGTACATCTTCTACTTACAGTGTATGAAGAAACCGAAATTTCAACTCCGGTGAGTTTTAGTTTATCACGAGCGCTACAAATGAATGGAAATAGACAGGAAGCAAGTATTGTTCTGGAGACACTTTTGAGACTTCCTACTTTCGAAAATATTGGTCTTCCTTTTCTTCCACCACTTAAAATCCATGACCAGGCTATTCCAAAAAGTGATAAAAAGAACTGGATTATGGTTAGGATGATTGAAGGGTTTTTAGAACTTAACCAAAGAGGGACAGCCGAAAAGGGGATAAGTGTGAAATTAGGGAACGTGCTTACAGGAAACCCCGACGCTCTTATAACACTCAACGGCAAAAGAACGATCAACAACACTGATTTGGAATTATCAGGAAACAGGGATGGAGTTTTCTTTCATTTTTGCAGGAATCATATTTATGCACAGGTAATATCCGATTTAGTGGAAGAAGTGAACAGGAATTCCAACCAGGAACATTGGCTTTTTGTTGAACAAACACCGTGGAAAGCCGGAACTGATAGTTTTGAAATAGATGCTGATAAAAACCCCCATACTTTGTTCTTTAATTGCACATCGAAATTGGATGTAGGCAAGCTTTATCAAGCGGTATTAAGTCCGGCAGTAGATGCTGTAATCATGCATGGCCTTTTCAGAAAATGGGAATTTAATTTAATAAATGGATTGGGAGGTAAGAAACATATAGGATGGATGATATGGGGAGGAGATTTGTACAAGCCAATTAAAAATGGATTTCCTGAAAAAATACCTGTTAATAAAATAAGCAGCATTCATTCTACGGTTGATGGAGATAGAGAATTATTCGTTCGAACCTATGGAGAAAAAGCGTTCTTTAAATTACGATATCCGTACCCGGGTTTGTATGGAGATTTTATTCCAAATAGTAAAGAGCAGTATCCACGTATTATAGTTGGTAATTCAGGAGATGCCTCGAACAACCATATTGAAATATTGGATATCCTTCAACAAAAAAAGGATATCGGCAATTATGAAATACATTTACCGGTTGCATATAATTTTGAGCCCAAATACGAGGCAGAGCTTCTGGAATGGATTCAAAATTCTAATCTCAAAGATAAAGTAAAGTTTAAGAAAGAGTTTCTGCAACCTGAAGAATACATCAGGTTTATTGATGAGTCTTACATGTTGATTACCGCCCATCAAAGGCAGCAATCTGTAGGTAATATGCTCATGGCTATTTATACCGGGAAAAAAACTGTTTTAAGGAACAGGATTGAACTCAACGGAGAAACAATTACAAATCCTACCTGGGAATTCTTAAAAAATATGGGCTTAGAAGTTGCAAGTTTTGAGAAACTGAAAGAAGTGGAGACTCTTAGGGATTTTGGAATAGTTGAAGAAGAAGTAAAGTTTAATAATCAGGAAATTATAAGTCTGAATTTTGGAATAAAGACAGCTGCAGAAGAATTGGCAAAAGTAGCTGAACAATTCAGGTTGCTTTGTAAAACATAGTTGTTCTATAGGTGCTTTTTGGATTAGATTTGGTCATGCAATATTGAACTTAATCACTCCAATGTCTTTTGAAAATGCATCTGTTATTATTACCGGAGGGAGTAAAGGAATAGGATTATCTATTGCCAAAGTATTTTCCCGGAAGACCTCCCGCCGCCTGATTCTGATTTCCCGTAACTACGAAGAACTTAAAAAGGCTAAAGAAGAATGCCTGGCTGAAGGCGCGAAAGGAGTAGAGGTTTTAGCAGCAGATATTACACAACCTGAGCAATTAAAAGAGATGGACTTCAGTTCTTTGAATCCGGGTATCTTAGTAAATAATGCTGGTTCTTTTTTGTTTAAACCCCTTTCTGAAACTTCTGAAGAAGAGTTTATCTCCCAGTTTCAAATCAATGCGCTAGGTGCTTTTACTGTAACCCGGGCTGTTCTTCCCTCATTAAAAGCACAAGAACGTGCAATGATTGTAAATATAAGTTCAAGAGGGGGGCTGTTTGGCTACGCAGCCAGTGGCGCATATGCAATGAGTAAACATGCTTTATTGGGGTTCAGCCGTTCTTTGCGGGAGGAATTGAAGCCAACGAACATCGCAGTTACAGCGATAAACCTGGGACAAACATATTCAACTTCATGGGAAGGCATTGATGTAGACAGAACAAAATTGATTGATCCGGAGGACGTGGGTAATTTGATTATTTCTCTCTCTCAACTTAGTATGCAAAGTGTTGCTGAAGAGATCAGTTTAATGCCGCAAGGGGGAGAGATTGATCCCAATTGAATATGATGTTTTCCCAGGCAAAAGAGGGGTTAAACAGAGTCTCATCAATTGTTTTATGAATCTTAGAGCTGATATTCTTATTGAGTTGAACAGGAGCTATTGAAATATTAGCATGCTTTTCAAAAAGCGTAGAGTAGAGGACCAACCCGGATAAATAGGATCCATATTGGTTTGCATGGATGCCGTCTTCCTGGAATAGTTCAATTTCGGGGAATTCTTCTTGAAATAGCGCCCAAACTATGCCTACAGGACTTACTTCTTTACCCAGTTGCTGAGATAAGGAAATGTATCTTGATTTTACCCGTTCCTGCATGCCCTCATACGTACAAACCTGCGGGTCGTTTAAGCACCAATTATAATCTTTGAAGGAAAGCACCCCGTTCTTATAGGCTTGAGTCATAAAAAGAATAGTAGATGAGTTTGGGTGATATTTATTGAGCATTTGCATAAGTGTATCTGCGTAAGGATAGGTCATTGCTTTGGCCATTTCCTCATTCCAGGCAGCTCTCCAGCCAGATTCCTGAAGAATAATGTAGTCCCATTTTCTGGCCTGGATGCCCATTATAGTTTCTTCAAGATGGGTATGGTTCTGGAAGTCATAGTTTGCAGGTGCAGACATCCTGTAGATCAAAGAATCCCCATTGGCGGTTGCAATTTCAGATACAATGGAAGGAAGGTGATTGGTATGGGTGTGGCTGTTACCAATAAACAAAACCTGCAAGGTTTTTTGCGAATCTTCTGATTCCAGCTCACATTTTTCTAGTGCGAAGTTCTTGCATGCTCCGCATATTATCAAGATAAACAGAGCGAATTGTACAGTTCTGTCTGGTATTCCTTTTCCAACAATTATCCCATCTTAATCCCTCAATCTTAATTAACATGGCATACATTAATGAGTTGAATTTTTAGGAAAGATGCTAGTAATTGGAAAAAATACTTTCCAGGCGAGAGTTGAAATTAGTTTCTATAACGGGATGAAACTCAGTTTGAGTAAGCATTTCAAATAATTCAGCGTATCTCTGAAATACTTCCATTCGAAAATTATCCGGCAAATCGGGCAGGGTTTGACCTTCTAAGCCCTGGAAATCATGTTCCATCAACCATTCTCTGAGAAACTCTTTGGAAAGTTGTTTTTGTTCTTCCCCCGCAAGCTGGCGTTCTGAATAACCTTCAAGATAAAAATACCGGGAAGAATCAGTTGTGTGGACTTCGTCAATCAAAGTGAGTTCATCGTTATAAAGTCCCATTTCATATTTAGTATCCACAAGAATTAATCCTTGTTTTGCAGCTATCTCAGTTCCACGCCCGAATAATTGAAGGGCTTTATTGCGGATATTATCCCAAAGGGCTTCCTCCACAATTCCATTTTCCAGAATTTCGGCTTCTGAAATGTCCTCATCATGTCCTTCCGTAGCTTTGGTGGCAGGGGTGAGGATGGGAACCGGAAACTTATCATGCTCTTTCATTCCTTCAGGAAGAGGGACCCCGCACAGTTCACGTTTACCAGATTTATATACACGCCATGCATGCCCCGTTAAGTACCCCCTAACAACAATTTCGATAGGAATAGAGTGGCATTTTTTTGCGATAGTCACATTAGGGTGGGGAACATCGATAATATGAGTTGGCAGTATGTCTTGTACTTTTTCAAAAGAAAACGCAGCAAGCTGATTTAAAATCTGTCCTTTGAACGGAATTGCCTGGCGCATAATGTAATCGAAGGCGGAAATTCGATCGGTAACAACAATGCCAAGTTGTTCATCAGCTAATTCATAAACCTCTCGTACTTTGCCCCGGTAAGGGGGAGAAAGGGAAGGCACATTTGTTCCTGTAATACAATGATCGAGAGCTTCCCGGATATTAAAACTGAAGTTCAATGATAGTTAGTTATTTCTTCTGCGTTGAACCTCGTTCTACCAGAACGGGGTTTATTGAACTTTGAACCAACTCCTGAGTTGGATTTTTGATGATTTCAGCTAAACGTGCTGTGGCCTGGGTGCCAATCATATGCATCTTTTGATCGATAGTAGTTAAGTCCAGATACTTGCTAAATTTTATGTTATCGTAGCCCATAATGGCTATATCATCGGGAACCCTCATTCCCAATTTGCCCAAAGCATGGTAGGCTCCTAACGCCTGTGTATCGTTGGTACAGAAAACAGCATCCGGATATTTACCCATCCGGTCATATTTATAAATTGCTTCAAAACCGGCTTCTTCTGTAAAACCTGCATGTTTTTCGGTATCTCCGGTAACAAACAGCTCCTTATCGATATTCATCTTGAAATTCAAAAGTGCATCTTTAAAGCCTTTCATACGCTCTGCAGATGCCCTGGTGCTAACGGGTGTTGTAATCATCCCGATATTTTCGAAACCCTGTTTTACCAGGTGTTCTCCAGCGGTATAACCTCCGTGGTAATCATTCACAACATAGTAATTATAGGACGGGTGGTAGGAATTAACCAGCACTATTGGAACATGTGTGGTTTGAAGGTGTTGATGTACCGTTTCACTTATGTCAATCGAAAGGAGGATCAAGGCATCAGCAGTGCCACGATCAAAGAAATTAATTACTGCTTCTTCAGGATCTTTGGAACCGGTATTGTATAGAATAACATCCAAATCCATCTTCTTTAGTTCATCCTTTACCCCTTTAAGAACTTCATTAAAAAAAGGAGTTGTAAAAGACGGTACGGCCACTGCTAAAATCTGTGGTTCTTTGCTGGCTAACTTTCGGGCATTAACCTGGGGGCGGAAATTTAATTCCTTAATAGCTTTCTGAACCTTCTCCTTAGTTTCATCAGAAACATTAGGAGAGTCATTCAATACCCTCGATACAGTAGAAATAGCTACTCCGGCACTTTTAGCCACTTCATAAATGGTTACTTTTTTATTCATAGCACTAAAATAACATTTACCGCCCAATTAATAAAAGAAGAGACTTTGTAAATGATTTTATGTTGAACGAAGTATAATCATCTTATTCGGAACATGTAACGAAGGGTTCAAAATTATTTATTTGGTAAAATGGAACGTTAAAATGAGGTTTGCGCATTTAATCAGGCATGAGTGAACTACTTAAAATACCATATACGATGATCCGGCCTATTTATGAAAAAACATCCTTTCATAAATCTGTTATTGAGGAAGTTTCAGATGTGCGATTAAAAGATGCTTATGCTCATTGCAGGGCTATTACCCGCTATTATGCAAAGACCTTTTATATGGCAACCCGCTTTCTGCCAAATGAAAAACAGAGGAGTATATTCGCTATTTACGGGTTATGCAGGTATTTGGATAATCTTGTTGATGAAGCGGAAGATCTGATTAATAACACCGGTTTCGATATTTCTGAGGTTGACCAAAAACTTGATTCATTTAAGTATAACCTGATTGGAGTGTATGAAGGAAGAGATTCACATGACCCAATTCTTACTGCTTTCGCTGATACACTTAAAAAATTTCATATACCCATAAACCTTCCATTCGAATTAATGGACGGAGTTCGCTCGGATTTGACTAAAAACAGGTATGCAAATTTTCATGAGGTTTACAATTATTCATACAAAGTTGCTTCTGTAGTAGGATTAATGACCAGTAGAGTTTTTGGTTATTCTGAACCAAAAGCGTTGGATTATGCGATAGACTTAGGCATTGCAATGCAGCTTACTAATATACTCAGGGACATAGGGGAGGATTTAGATCGGGATAGAATTTATCTCCCAAAAGACGAGATGATGATGTTTGGGGTTTCTGAGGCGGATTTATTTAACGGTGTTTTAAGTGATAGTTTTATTGACCTTATGAAATTTCAAATCCAGAGAGCACGAAAATATTATGAACGTGCAGATACAGGCATTAAAATGCTTGAACGTGACAGTCGCCTTCCCGTTTATCTTGCACGCTATAATTACGCCCGGATACTCGACAAAATCGAAGAAAACGATTACAACGTTTTTGGTCAAAGAGCCTATTTAAACAAAATGGAAAAATTCTCGATTTTGCCCAGAATTTTTATGGAAATGAGGGCTGCCAGCTAAGCTTTTTGTGGAGAATTATCTCCTATTTTTCTACTATTACCAAAAAGCTTTTCTCATGCCTACTATTAATAAAATTTTGATCGCCAACCGAGGTGAAATTGCCGTTCGGGTCATCCATACATGTAAAGAATTGGGTATAAAATCGGTTGCCGTTTATTCGCGTCCGGATCGATTTGCTCCCCATGTTCAACTTGCTGATGAATCAGTATTCATTGGTGAGGCTGCTTCTTCCGAAAGTTATTTGGTTATGGATAAAATTATCGATGCCTGTAAGCAAACGGGCGCCGATGCTGTGCATCCCGGATATGGTTTTTTAAGTGAGAATTCAGCTTTTGCTGACCGTTGCCAACAAGAAGGAATTATATTTATTGGGCCAGGGAAAAAGGCAATAGAACTGATGGGAGATAAAACTTCGGCCCGTGAGTTGATGGCAGAAGTAAATATTCCCACACCCCCCGGACTAAAGAGTACTCTTCAAAGCAT
>JAKSCW010000151.1 GCA_022360375.1 Balneolales bacterium | reverse complement strand
CGGTTCAGAGGCCGTGCTTACCGAAACAGGAATTCCAACCAGGAATCTGAAACAGAAACCAGCAATGCAAAAAAAGGGCTAACCAGTGTTATTGTAAGCGCACATCCGCTGTCAGGAAACCCAAGGACTCAACCTCTTCCCGATCCGGTTCAGATCATCCAAAAAGATGCCATCTTCATCCCTCATGTAACCCCGGTTACTGTTGGCTCAGTGGTTCAATTTGTTAATGATGATCCATTTTTTCATAATGTTTTCAGCCTGACACCGGGAGCGAAATTTAATATTGGTCGCCGCCCGAAAGGTGATATCTACAGCAAAACCATACCCCAGCTAACATGGAAAGTTCAGGGGCTTGGGCCTATTAGCCTGTACTGCGACATTCATTCCCAGATGAATGCCATTATCCTGAGTTTAGATACCCCCTACTTTACCCGTGTTAATGAGGATGGCACCTATTCACTCCCTGACCTACCTGCAGGGGAATATGAAATCCGTGCGTATCATCCCCGTTTCGATCTGGAAATGCGAACTGTCACCATTTCAGAGGGTGATACCATCGAATTATCCTTCTCCTTTTCCTGATTAGAATGAAGATTCGCTTTCCCATCAGGCTCAAGCTCTTTCTCCTTTTATCCGGGTTAACTGTTCTTGTTTTAAGTGCGGTTTTATTCGCAGTAAATACTATTTCAACAAAAACTATCAGCGAAGATGTTTTTACAGACTTTGCCAATCTTCAGGAAGTTTTTAAGGTGCAACAGGATTTACGCTACAAAACTTTAATCACTTCAGCCATTTTGGTGGCAGAAAATCCTGCCTTTAAGGCCAATGTTGAACTGAAGGATGAAAGCAGTGTTTATTTTAGTGTATTGGAGTTTTCGGCTTTTGTAGAATCAGAATTACTAATAGTAACCGATGACATTGGCAATGTATTAGCCTGGTTTGGAAGGCAGGATCTTCATGGTATGAATCTTTCTGAACTACCGCAGGTTGGGGATGCACTGGAAGGATATTACCCTGAGTTTGAACCGGAATGGCCTCAGATCTGGGCATTTGAGGGCAATTTATACCAGGTGGTTTCTATCCCTATTTTAAAAGCCGGGGATATTGTTATCGGTACCCTCACTTTTGCCAATAGATTTACGGACGCAGAAGCCATTGACCTGAAACAGAATACCGGGATTGAAATTTCAATGTTTTTTGGGCAGGATTTAATCGCGGCTTCCAACCCGGAAATTGAAAGTGAAGATTTCTGGCCTTTTTTGCTGGATAATCCAACCCTTGTCGACTCCATAACCACAAACCTGATTCTTTCAGAAACATTCAATTCCAAAGTATGGGATCAGGATATGCTACTGGCGGTTTCTCCGTTAGGAATCGGTGAATCTGCATTTTTCATAGCTACCATTCCTGTTTCAGCAGAATTCTCTACGCTTCAGCTTATTCAGGAGAATATTATCGTCATTGCCGGGGTAAGCATTTTCTTCATTATCGTTTT
>JAKSCW010000167.1 GCA_022360375.1 Balneolales bacterium | reverse complement strand
TCCGGGTCGATCCCGCCGCCTAGTTCTTCACTGATCACACGATCTGTAATTAGCACACCTTTCCGGGCCATGTTACTGAAGGAGTCAAAGCCCTCATTCCCAAAGCCCTGGCGGGTTCGATGGATATAGAATGTTTCTGAGAATTTCCTGTCAAATGCGTTCTCAACTCCTTCTTTCCCCAGAATGAAGCCAAGCATCCCGGCCCAGGTGGCTGTGGGGTTGTCAGAATCCCACCCCGATAGTGCGCCAATCTTAATGGTTTCTTTCAAATCACCTTCCCCGTAAAACAAACTCACCAAACTTGCTGCAAAATTGATTCCTGCTGCAAAACAGCCGTTGCAATATAGATTTTGGGAAGTAATGTCATATCCATCCTTCTGTTCTACCTGGTAGCGTTGATAGATGGCATCGCGGGTTTCCTCCCAGGGTAAGTCTTGCTCATAGTTCGATTTAACAAAATCATACATTGCTGCGGGGTATGAATCTTCAGGAAGATGGCGACGGGCTATCTCTGCATTGATCATTATTTCTTCTTTCAGGGTTTGAACCTCAACATTTGCAGCCAGCGAGTACATAATAACATAGAACTCGGCGATCCATTTTGCTTCATCTCTTGCAGTAGTTAAAATGGGTAATTCCGACATTTTCAACGCCATATCCGGTCGCCCCGGAGCGAATAAACCAAAAATTTCAGTAGTAAGCTGCGCATCAATCATCTCCCAGTGTGGATTCAGGTCAGGATTGCCGGTTTCCGGAGGAAGGATTCCATCATGCATTAAGTCGAAAGCGGCCTGGTTGGAAACCCAAAGATAGTTTTCCTCTTCGGGAAGAATATGAGCAAGCCATCCATCCCGTATTTGTTCGGGGGTTAGAATAGAAGTTTGGTGTTCATATAATAAATGCTGGTAAATGTATTCGATATCGGTATCGTCATCAGCACCCCAAACTCCCGCAGAATCCTCAAATACAAAATCGATCGTGGGGGAGAGTTCACTTGGGATTCCTTCAGCCCAAATACTAGGTTGATCCGGCTTCCCCCAATCCTCCCTGGTGTAGAAGTCTCCCGTTTTGATTTCCCCTATATTTCCAATTTTATCCATTTCAGTAACCAGTCCTGTCCAATTTGCAATGCATTGAGCCAGCCAGAATCCATGGAACTTTTCCTCATAATCGCCCCGGTTGATGATTAATTCTTCTCCGGTTGGGGTATATGATGTGCTATTTATATCCGGGGAAGGTAGTGTTCTTTCATCCTTTTTCGCACAGCTAAATGTAACAATCAGGATAAGTACAAGAAGGGGTAAATGACTTTTCATGAGATAAATTTTCGCAGTTTCCGAGCTGCTCCTGCATCCAACTCAAAATCATAATCGCTGATCTTACTGTCAACTTCTCCAAGGATTTTATGAACCTGGCTATAAACCTCTCCAAGGTGTTGGAAATGGCTTCTTACGGCCGTGCTGCCTGTATCAAAATTATGCTGTGCGCACCAAACGAAGTAATCCTCCGCATATTCATAGTCTTCCAGCGATCGGAGAGCAACACAAACAGATAAAGCCGGGTTCGGTATTGTTAAATCGTTGTATTCGTCATCGACATAAAAAGAGAATTCCCTGCCTCGAATAGTGAGCCGGATTTTTGGGAAGTACTCCTTTTCACACAGAAATTCACCGGCAACTGCTTTTACACTCATTTGAAATGTAGTAACAAGCACTTGCAATGCGGTAATTTCGGGGAAGTTTTCATCCATGCTCAGGCCATTGCTTTCTTTGCCTGTTTATGAGCTTCATCATTAGCCCCGATTTTCCAGTATGAGCTGATATAGAAGTTCTCTCGATTGATTTGGGGGATATTGCTAAGGTATTTTTTGATTTTGCGAATAGTATTTAGCTCTCCTGCAACGAAAACATGTGCTCCATCAGGGATCCGGATAGATTTCAATGCGATCAATTGCTGCTTGCTTTCCCGCTTAGGATCAGGATGAACCAGCCATTGTATCTGGAAGTGTTCCGGGTGCTGAAAATCTTGTACATCCTGTTCTGATGTAATTTCCAGAAGAGCTATTCCTTCAGCGCCAGGAGGGAGTTCCTCAATCGCGGCTATGGCTGCCGGCATTCCACTCATTTCGGCACAGAATAAATACCATCCTGGTTGAGAGGTATCAATTTTTTTTGGGCCGGGGCCCATCATTTTAATCATGTCTCCGGGTTGTGCATTCAGTACCCACTGCAGGCCGGGCCCGGCAGGCTCATGAATAGCAAATTGTACAAATAGCTCTAAAGTTTCGGGCTTAAAATCGCGGATGGAATACGTACGCAATAAAGGGCGGCTAAGGGCTTCGTTTTCATCGATAAAAAGTTTGAGATGAGCCCCGTTTTGCCCATGCGGGAAAGTTTTTAAATCCTCGCCGGTGAAAACAATCTCATGCATATTCGGAGTGATCCTGCGTGTTGATTTTACTGTAAGTTTTCTGGGTGCAGGCTTTTTTGACATATGATTATACTTTTGGATAATTCAATTTAACACCTGGTGCTCTTGGGTTTACAGTTTATTAACCTCTTCAAGTGCGTACTTACGTTCCTCATCCTGAACCAGTTTACCAGCCTTGGTATGTATAGAATGATAGAACAACAACGTGGCCTGTTCTTTCAATGCCTGGCGAAGGATCAGGGTTTTTGCCTTTTTGGATTGAACCGGGTCCACATCCATGTATTTCATGGTATAATAATTCAGGTGGTACTCGCTCGGGATTAAGTCGCCAAGGTAATAAGCTGTTTCTCCTTCATCCTGGATTTTTACGATTTGATGCCCCGGGGTATGCCCTCCGGTTTTGATAAGGGTAATTCCGGGGAGTAATTCGGTATAGGTATCGGTAAGCAGAACGAGTTTTTCCTCGGCATAGAGTTTATAAAATTCATCCAGGTGATATCCAATCCATGGTTTGTTTTGTTGCTGAACCTGTTCAACGGCATACAGCCATTCCAGTTTTTGCACATAATAACTTGCTTTTGGAAGGGTAGCCTGGGTAGTGGAATGGGCGTCTACATACGTGCTTCCTGCTGCATGATCGAAATGAAGGTGGGTGAGAACCACATGTGTGATATCTTTTGGTGTTAACCCGAAAATGTCGAGATTGGTCTTCAGGTTGGAAGTGTTTACATAGTTACTCCTGGAATCAAGTCCCCATCCCAAGCCTGTGTCCAGCAATATATTACGTTTTCCATCCCGTATTAAAATAGGGTCTATTCCTATGGCAACAGAATTAACCGGAACATCGGAAGGTTCCTTTTTTGAAGTAATATCTTCAGCATCGATTTTGTGAAAGGTACCGTCTTCGTAAACGTCAAAAATGCCTTCGCTGAGTAACTCAACTTCAAACCGGCCTATTTTCATGCAGTCGAATGTTCGTAGGTTTTATATCGTTCAGACAACTTAATAAATCTTCGGTTTCATTCAATTCATTTTATCTTTAAGCAATGAACAATTTCGACGCTATTATCATCGGTTCGGGACACAATGGACTTACCACTGGCTGTTACCTTGCAAAGAATGGGTACAAAGTGCTGGCACTTGAGCGCCGCAACACTATTGGAGGGGCGGTTTGTACAGAAACCATGTTCCAAAGTCCTGAAAACCCCCATGGTTTTCGAATGGATGTAGGATCTTCGGTACACATAATGATTCATCAAACCGGGATTATTGAAGAATTGGGGTTAGAGAAATACGGGTTAGAATACATCGATATGGATCCGATTATGAGCTACCCGGTTCCTGCAGGAAAAGGAGTGATTCATTTCTGGAAAGATATAGACCGGACGTGGGAGTCTATATCTAAAGTGGCACCC
>JAKSCW010000213.1 GCA_022360375.1 Balneolales bacterium | reverse complement strand
CATATGGCGCCATAAATAAACGGCCATAACTATAATTACAGTACTCATAATTATAAGGCGATACCATTCCAGTCCTTCTAACGGAACAAACACCAAATACCCTACCGAGAAAATTGTAAAAGAAATAGCAAACGTGACTTTTTGTGAAATAATAGGATGCTTATAGCTGAACGACGAATAAATTGCTTTCTGATATTGAAAGTAAGAACTCCAGATAAAGAGCAACATAAAACACAGAAACATGAATGTATTAGCTACAAAAATGTTGAGCACCTCCCCAATTTGCGGAATAACCAGTAATTCAAAAATGGTAATTCCATAAAACACTAATAGCGGGAATATGATTACTCCTAAAAATCGTTCTTTCAATTGTTTTTCCAGTTTAACCGGGAATTGAAGATGCATAAGAAATTCACGGTTTTCGTAGCCATACATATTTGCCATTCCCATCGCTAAAAGGGCTACCGGAATTCCTGCCAGAATAGTTGGAATAGCAATTGTTTGAGCAATTTCAAATTCCACATTTAACAGAAGAGGTACATACACAACCGGAATAATAGCTAGAGTAAGCAGTTGCATTTTATTATACGGGTGAATCATAACATAGTAATAGTACTTACCAGCATTGCTGCCCAGCACCCTTTTTAAAACTCTCCACAGTTTGCTACTTACTTCTTCCACTTTTTTAAGCGAGGGCTTCAATAAACCTTCACAGGTTTTATTGAAATGATCGAGTACGATTAACCCTACCAAAACAGACATGAACCCGCTCAGAACAGCAGCATTGATTATACCATAATCTACTGTTACTGCCTGGATCAGCATACCTCCGGGTAACCAGCTCAGAAATTGGTTGATAGATTCGATGCGTGGGATAATCTCAAAAATAAATTCTGTGGATTGTTCTGATATCAAAGAAATGATTTGAAACAGGCTGAACACAAAAATGATGAAACCAACTACTACCGGAATGAATCGTCGTTCAATGATTTGAAGAAACCGGTGCTTTATGGAATAAATAATTACGTAATTCAATAAGATTCCCAGAAAAGCAACCGGAACCTGGTAAGCAAAGTCCACCTGGATCATGATAAATACCAGCCACGTTAAATTGTAGATTACATTTACCGGGTGGCAAAAACTGATAATAATCATATAACGCGCCAGGCGCTTTAGCGGAAATCCAAAACCAAGTAACTTCCTGTTTTCCTCAATATTCAATAGCCGAAGATTGGTAAACGAGAAATGCATTACCCAATATGTATTGGCAAATACCAACAAAATAAAAGAATAAATCTTGGGGGTTAACCATGGCATTTGCGTTGCCATCCATGGGTCAGAATCCATTAAAACCACTACAACCGCTGTTGCGATTAGGTTTACCAGCATGATCCCCAGGAACATGATATACCCAGTCATCATGAATAGCTGAAACCGATTCAGATTAGATATAAAAATTCGCCAGTTAAGTGTGAGTAGTCTTGAAAACATGCCGTCAAAATAATAGGGCCAACAGTGTAATGAGCTTAGAATGCATTAATAATTACAAAAAAAGCCGTCTGCATCCAGACGGCTTTCAATTAAACCCAAAAACTGTTTCTAAAGTTTAACTCCTATGGTTAATCCTACACCAAGATTTTTTTCTCCATCAGAAAACTCCTCCTCAAAAACATCTGATAAACCAGCAGAAACACGCACCCCTATATCAAGTTTATTAATAGTAACCCCTCCACCAATGAGCACACCAAATGCTGTATTTCTGGTTACTTCATCTATTTCAACAGATCCTCCGTCCCCATCAAGTTCCGCATTTACCAGGAAATTGGCGTATGGACCTACTACAATATTTGGGGTTATTTTAGGCGCCACTGATGTTTGCGGCGCGCCCAGGGTATTTATGCTTATTTTTACAAGAACCGGAACCTGGATATAATTCACATTAAAGCTCAGGTCGGCATCTTCTACCCCTGAACCAAACTGGGAATAAATGAATTCAGGCTGGATACTCACTGAACTCGTTGGGATACTTATCTCCACAAAAGCTCCAATAAGAGTTCCTGCTTTAGTTTCATAGCCCACTATATCGGTTTGAGCAAATGTGGAAAAATTAACCCCACCCTTTAAGCCAAAGCTGGGTATGTTTTGTGCTGCCAATTCAAATACGTTGGCCAATGAAAGCAGTAAAGCGAAAAAAAGGATATGAGATACTTTTCTTAACATGATTCAGAAGATAATTTACTATTGAACAGACGCCTGATGGTAGATAATATCCTCTACATTCACTAATAAAATAATGGATCTCAGGTATTCAGATATGCTTTCAGGAACTTACCGGTATAACTTTTCTCTACGTTCATGATATCCTCCGGAGTTCCTGTGGCAACAATTTGTCCTCCCCCAAATCCCCCTTCTGGTCCTACATCAATAATCCAGTCCGCACTTTTAATTACATCCAGGTTATGCTCAATAATAATTACAGAGTGCCCCGCATTCACTAATTCATTGAATGCATCCAGTAATTTTGCAATGTCTTCGAAATGAAGTCCTGTTGTTGGTTCATCAAAAAAATAGAGCGTGTGTTCTGATGAAGTTTTGGTCAAAAATCGTGCAAGTTTTACTCTCTGGGCTTCGCCGCCTGAAAGCGTGGTTGCGCTTTGCCCAAGCTTCAGGTATCCAAGCCCCACATCTTCCAACGGCTGAAGTTTGTTGATGATTCCCTGTTCATCTACAAAGAACTCGATGGCTTCAGAAATAGGCATTTCCAGTACATCATGGATGTTTTTGCCCCGATACTTCACACTTAAGATATCCTTTCGGAAACGGGCGCCGTTGCACACCTCACCCGTGAGTTCAATATCCGCCATAAACTGCATTTCAATTTT
>JAKSCW010000256.1 GCA_022360375.1 Balneolales bacterium | reverse complement strand
TTTTCATTCCTCCGATCCCTGTCCCTACAATTACAGCCATTCTGTCTTTATTGATTTCATCCAAATCCAGACCAGAATCCTTTAAGGCTTCATCACTTGCTACAAGCGCATACTGTGCCACAAGATCTAACCGTCGGGCTTCTTTCTTTTCGAAATAGTCCTCTGGTTTATAATCTTCTAATTGTGCAGCAAATTTTGTTGGAAAGTTGGTAGTGTCGAAATGTTCTACCGGACGGGCTCCGCTTTTTCCTGAAACCAAACCGTTCCAGAAATCAGGAGCGCCCTTACCAATAGGAGTAAGAGCGCCAATACCCGTAATCACGACTCTGCGTTCGCTCATAAATGTGTATAAAATAGATTAGGAAAGTTTTCCTGAAAGATAAGTTACAGCATCACCAACTGTTGCAATATTTTCTGCATCTTCGTCAGGGATACTTAAATCAAATTCTTTTTCGAACTCCATAATTAATTCTACGGTATCTAAAGAATCTGCACCAAGATCGTTGGTAAAATTAGCGTCTGCGGTTACTTCTGAATCGTCTACGCCTAGTTTGTCAACGATAATGGCTTTTACTTTTGATTCTACATCTTGTGACATATTGTGTCCTATTAAGTATTTATTGATAGTAAGATTGTGATAAAACTCGCGAAAATTAAAAATTCATTTCAGCATCTGCAACATTACATCGCCATGCCTCCATCCACTCTTATTACTTCTCCAGTAATATATAAGCTCATATCAGAGGCTAAAAATACAACAGCATCTGCTACTTCCCTGGCTTCTCCTGCCCTTCTAAGTGGTATAGACTGTTTAATGTCTTCTAATACTTTTTCACCCAGATTTTCTGTCATATCCGTTTTTATATAACCCGGAGCAATAACATTAGCCCTGATTCCACGGGAAGCAAGTTCCTTAGCATAAGACTTCGTAAAGCCCATGATTCCCGCTTTTGAAGCTGAATAATTACTCTGGCCTGCATTTCCATTTATGCCTACAACTGAACTGATGTTAATAATCGAACCGGATCGGTTTTTCATCATTGGCCGGGCAACAACTTTCGAATAGTTGAAAATACTCTTCAAATTGGTAGTAATTACAGCATCCCACTCTTCTTCGCCCATACGAAGAATCAGGTTATCTTTGGTAATGCCTGCATTATTTACCAATACATCCAGTTTACCCCAATCAGTTACAATTTCATTTACAACTGATTCAGCCTGCGCAAAATCAACAGCATCAGCCTGAATGCATTTGGCGTTTCTTCCCAGTGCTTCTATTTCTGCTTTCACAGCTTCAGCTGCTTCCACCGAACGGGCGTAAGTAATTGCTACATCAGCTCCAAATTTAGCTAACGAAATGGCTATTGATTTGCCGATTCCACGGCTTCCACCGGTTACAAGTGCGGTTTTTCCTTCTAATGTAAGTGCCATAATATTATTGATGACCTGAAATTTCTGCTTTTCTGTTTGTTCGTTTTACTAAGCCTTGTAAAACATTTCCTGGCCCAACTTCTACAAATGAAGTTGCTCCGTTTTCCATCATATTCAAAAGAGTTTGTGTCCAGCGAACCGGGTTCAATAATTGGTTTAACAAATTTGACCGAATCTCTTCAACATCTTTGGTTGGCTGGGCAGTATAATTACTGTAGATAGGGCAGTTCGGGCTTTGGATCTCCAAATTTTCAAGACTTTCTTTTAACCCATCATATGCAGGCTGCATCAAGGATGAGTGAAACGCACCACTTACAGGGAGTAATTTGGCCAAACGCGCGCCTCTTTCTTTAGAAAGTTCAACGGCCTTTTCAACCGCAGGAATAAATCCCGAAATAACTAGTTGACCGGGACAATTGTAATTTGCCGCAATAACTTCTTTACCCGTTTCATTTGCTGCCTGAGCGCATATAGCCTCCACTGCTGCATCCTCTAAACCGATAATTGCAGCCATTGTTCCTGGGTTCTGGCTCCCGGCTTGCTGCATCAATTCTCCTCTGCGCCGAACAATACCAATAGCATCTTCAAATCGAATAGCCCCATTCGCTACTAAAGCTGAAAACTCGCCTAAACTGTGGCCTGCAACCATGCCGGGAGAAACATCCAGGGTATTAAAAAGTGCAATAGAATGAAGAAAAATAGCAGGTTGGGTAAATTCCGTTTGTTTTAATCGTTCTTCTGGCCCTTCGAACATAATCGAAGTCAAATCAATCCCCAGAATCTCATTTGCCCTGTTCACATATTCTGCAAAAGCCGGGTTGGAATCAAAGTGATCTTTTCCCATTCCCACAAACTGCGAACCTTGCCCGGGAAATAAATATGCTGTACTCATTTTACAAACTCCATTTTACGTACACCGCGCCCCAGGTAAATCCTCCACCAAAAGCAGCTAAAATCAGGTTGTCTCCTTTGTTCAGCTTATCTTTCCAATCGTATAAACAGAGTGGTATTGTTGCAGCGGTAGTATTTCCGTACTTATCGATGTTCACCATTACTTTGTCTGAAGAAACTCCCATTCTATTAGCAGTAGCATCGATAATCCTTAAATTTGCCTGATGTGGAACTAACCAGGCTACGTCATCGGCAGTAAGATTATTCTTTTCCATTATTTCCAGCGAAACATCCGCCATTCCTACTGTAGCTTTCTTAAACACCGCTTTCCCGTCCTGACTGATCACATGCTGATTTGCAGCAACGGTTTCAGCAGATGCAGGGTTTAAACTACCCCCGGCATGTTGATACAAACTGCAATTGGTGTCACCTTCTGTGTAGTGAATACTGTTAATAATGCCCGTTTCATCATCCGAAGCTTCTAAAAGCACCGCTCCGGCTCCGTCTCCAAATAAAATGCAGGTAGTTCGATCCGTATAATCGATGATTGAGCTCATTTTGTCAGAACCTATAACCAGCACTTTTTTGGCCTGGCCTGCTTCAATAAATGTGGCACCTGTGGTAAGAGCATATACAAAACCTGAACATGCAGCTGAAAGATCATATGCAAATGCTTTACTTGCGCCAATCATGTTTTGTACTAAACAGGCTGTTGCCGGAAATAAGTAATCGGGGGTAACTGTGGCCAAAATAATCAAATCTATTTCGGAGGCCTCTACTCCTGCAGATTGCAGTGCTTCTTTAGCAGCTTCTGCCCCCATAAAAGCCGAAGCTTTGGCAGGATCTTTCAGAATTCGACGCTCTGTAATACCTGTTCTGGTTCTTATCCATTCGTCGTTGGTATCAACCATTTTTTCAAGATCGAAATTGGTCAGGCGAGCCTCGGGCAAATAGTGCCCTATAGCTGAAAT